>NZ_QGNK01000005.1:0-280770 GCF_003336925.1 Rhodococcus sp. Eu-32
GGACATCGAATTCGCGACCGCCGGATGGGTCGATTGGTACAACGCTCGACGTCTCCACTCGAGCATCGGGCATATGCCCCCGATCGAGTACGAAACTCTCTACTACGCTGGCTTCGGAACCGAGGATCAGCCCCAACTGGAGGCGGCACAGAACCTGGGGTGATTCACTGTCCCGCAAGCTCGTCCAACGACCGGTAACCTGCAGCATCGAACGCCCGCGACGCCGGACGGCCCGTCCCCTTCGGAAAGCGGTTGACGGGTTCAGTCACGTTCGACCTCGTTCATGGCCACATCCTAGGGTCTCCCGTACCCTGGGCGCCGTGTCCGACAACAAGCAGCGACGCGTACTTCTCACCGGCGGAAACACCGGTATCGGCTACTTCACCGCCCTCGAGTTGGTGAAGCAGGGCGACCGCGTGACACTTGCGTGCCGCAACCTCGACAAGGCCGACGCAGCGGCCGAGAAGATCGCCGCAGAAGCCCGGAAGAGCACAGATGCCCCTCAGGGCACCGTCGACACCGCCCGCCTCGACCTCGCCGATCTCGATTCTGTGCGCTCCTTCGCCGAATCCGCGCCCGCGAAGGTCGATGTGCTCATCAACAATGCCGGGGTCATGATGCCGTCGAAGCGCACCGAGACCAAGGACGGGTTCGAGCTTCAGTTCGGCACAAACCACCTCGGTCACTTCGCGTTGACCGGCCACCTGATGCCGAACCTCCGTGCTGCGGACAGCGCGACCGTCGTCACCGTGTCGTCGGTGGCCCACAAACAAGCCCCCAAGCTGAACTTCGACGACCTCCAAGCCGCACGCGGCTACAACCCGCAGCGCATGTACGCGAACTCGAAACTCGCCAATCTGCTGTTCGCGCTGGAACTTCAGCGACGACTCGACAGAGCAGGCATCCCCATCACGAGCAACGCCGCCCACCCCGGCATCTCCTCGACGGAGCTGTACACGAGCCCCGACGGCCTCGGCAGCTCGAAGATCGTCTCGTTCGCCGCGTCGATCGGCCTTTTGTTCATCTCCCAGTCCGCCCGCGCCGGATCACTTCCCACGCTCGACGCACTCGAGAACGGCGGGCCGGGGTCTTACACGGGTCCGAGGTGGCTGATGGAATCACGCGGCGCCCCGGGGCCCGCCAAGATTTCGGCCAAGGCCAAAGATCCCGAACTCGCCGAAAAGCTGTGGAACGAAAGCGAAAAGCTCACCGGGGTCGTCTACGACCTGAGCTGAATCACGTCAGCGCTGCGGCGCGGGAAGCGGTATTCCTCTCTGCGCCATAACATCTCGCAACCTGTTCGGGTAGTCGGTGATGATACCGTCGACACCCAAGTCCATCAGTGCGTTCATGGTGGCGGGATCGTCGACGGTCCACGGAATTACGCGCATGCCGCGCGCATGGGCGTCGTCGACCATCTGCCGCGTGACATACAGTTCGAAGCCCGGATCTCCCACCGCCCCGTTCTGCGGGTTACCTTGCACAGGCGAGTACGCAGACGCGCCGATCGATGCGGCCGCAGCGACGCCGTCGCCCCCGAAGTCGTCGACGTCGAGTCCGCCGAGCCACGGTGACGCCCCATCCTGACCGACTTGAAGGAAGTCGCCGTTCGTCAACGCAACGAGCGGCACAGACGGCGTCATCGCTCGAACCAGCTGCAGTGCACCCCAATCGAAGCTCTGAATGCTGACGCGATCGAGCATTCCGGCTTGTTCGATGGTGGTCATGACGATGTCGACGAATTGCTCGCGCGGCGCAGTCTCCGTCGGGCTTGCCGCTTCGACCTTCGTCTCGACGTTGAGACGGACGTTCGGTGACGTCTTCGCCACGTCGAGCACCTCGGTCAACGTAGGCATACGGGCACCCGGCACTGTTCGCTGCTCCGGGTAATCCGCCAACCGAAGCGACCCGCAGTCGAGCGTCTCGACTTGCGCGAGCGTCAGCGTGTTCACGTACTTACCCACGTAGGGAAACTCGGGGTCACCGTCGAAGACCGGCATCGTGTCGAGGCACTTCTTGTCGGATACTCGACGGTCGTGCGTCACAACGGCGACGCCGTCCTCCGTGATCTGAGTGTCGAGTTCCAGCGTCGTGACGCCGAGCTCGAGCGCGTTGGTGAACGCTGCGATCGTGCTTTCACTGACGAGTCCGAGCCCGCCTCGGTGCGCCTGCAGATCGAAGGCCGGTGCAGGCTCCGACGACCCGGTGTTCGACGACCCGCTGTTCGAAGACCCGGCATCGATGGGAAGAGCCTGAGCGTGAGCCGCGGACACGGCGATCATCGCGGCAGCGGACAAAGCGACCAAGAGTGTGCGACGCATGTCTCGTGACGCTATGGACCGCACGTGACGATCGGGTGAATCACGCCCTTCCCGCGCCATGCAGGAAGGTAACGATCGACGCCCGACACACCGCAGACAAAGGGAGACGCCCACAGCTGACGGCGGTCGGGGGCGACAGCAGCGGCGGGCGTCTCATCTACGATTCGCGGCAGGTGATGGGGTGGATGGGTCGGATCTGAAAATTTTTTCAGCCCACGACCTATCTCTTCTCCAGCCGACGACCTAGCCTTGCGCGCATGTCCTACACAGCGGCCAACCACTACGTTTTCGAGGGCGACGAGCTGACGGGATCCTTCGACACGAACAGACTTTCCGGGGTTGCGGCGGCACAACTCGTGCTGAGCGGCGCCACACTCAAGTCCACCGAGGTGACGCGAACGGACCTCGGTTACGAGATCCGCACGATCGTCGAACAGGTACACGACGGCAACTCCACCCACCTGCTGGCCGTGGTCCCACGCGTCAACGTCGAGAACGAGCCGGTGCATTTCTCCTCGTACGCGGTCCTGTTCACCCGGCGCGGCAACATCGCCGGCGACCGCTTCGTGCACGGCGCGCTCGAGTCCTACGACGTGCGCGCCCTGTCGGGCACTGCATTGCTGGTCGACGGCTGACCCACTCCCCCGGAATACTCCGTCCACTCCTGCGGTTACAGTGAAAGTCAATGCAAACGCATGAACTTGGGAGCACGCCATGCAGTTCGGAATCTTCACCGTCGGCGACGTCACGGTCGACCCCACGACCGGTCGCGAGCCGACCGAACACGAGCGCATCAAGGCAATGGTCACCATCGCCAAGCACGCCGAGGAAGTCGGCCTCGACGTCTTCGCGACCGGCGAGCACCACAACCCACCGTTCGTCCCGTCGTCGCCGACGACCATGCTCGGCTACATAGCGGCCCAGACCGAAAAGCTGATCCTGTCGACGTCGACCACGCTGATCACCACCAACGACCCGGTGAAGATCGCCGAGGACTACGCGATGCTGCAGCACCTCGCCGACGGCCGCGTCGACCTGATCATGGGCCGCGGCAACACCGCACCCGTGTACCCGTGGTTCGGACAGGACATCCGACAAGGCATTCCGCTCGCACTGGAGAACTACCAGCTACTGCGACGCCTGTGGACCGAGGACGTCGTCACGTGGCAGGGCAATTTCCGCACGCCGCTCGACAGCTTCACGTCGACGCCTCGCCCCCTCGACGACATTCCGCCGTTCGTCTGGCACGGCTCGATCCGCAGCCCCGAGATCGCGGAGATCGCCGCGTACCACGGTGACGGATTCTTCGCGAACAACATCTTCTGGCCGAAAGAGCACTACATCCAGCTCATCAACCTGTACCGGCAGCGCTACGAACACTACGGTCACGGACGCGCCGACCAGGCCATCGTCGGACTCGGTGGCCAGGTGTTCATGCGCAATAACAGCCAGGACGCGGTCAAGGAGTTCCGCCCGTACTTCGACAACGCACCCGTCTACGGCCATGGACCCACCATGGAAGAGTTCACCGAGCAGACGCCGTTGACCGTCGGTTCACCCCAGCAGGTGATCGAGAAGACGCTGACCTTCGCGGACTTCTTCGGCGACTACCAGCGCCAGCTGTTCCTCATGGACCACGCCGGGCTCCCACTGAAGACGGTGCTCGAGCAACTCGACCTGCTGGGCGGGGAGGTCGTACCCGTGCTGCGTAAGGAATTCGCTGCACGACGCCCCGAAGGTGTGCCGGAGAACCCGCCGACGCACGCGAGCATGCTGGCACGCAAGGAAGAAGTAGTTGCCCTCTAGTACCGAGCTCGCCACCGACGCCTGGGAGTCGCTCTTCCGGTCCCAGGTGTCGCTGATGCGACGCTTCACCGCGGACGACATCTGGGATCCGATCAGCCTGCGCGAGTACGACGTGCTGTTCACGTTGAGCAAATGCGCCACCCGCAAGTTGCGTCTGCACGATCTGAACGACGAGATCCTGCTCAGCCAACCGTCACTCAGCCGCCTGTGCGAACGCCTCGAAAAGCTGGGGTACGTCACGCGCCAACCGGATCCGAGCGACAAACGCGGAACCGTCGTCGTCCTCACCGACGACGGACTTGCCGTGCAGCGCGACATCGGCCGCAAGCATGCAGCCCGAATCCGCCGCTACGTCGGCGGCGTTCTGTCCGACGACGAGATGACGACGCTCACCGCGTTGTGCACCAAGCTGCGTCTGGGCCAAGCGGGCGTCGTAGTTCTCGATCGAGCAACCGACGGGTCGGACGACAACCCATCGCAGGCTTGATCTCGCGACTTGTGGGCTAGAACAGGGTCGCAACCTCGTCGAGGTCGGCGTCGTTCCGTGTATCAGATGCATTTGCCTTCAGGGCGGGAGTAGCGGGAATAGACGTCGCGACCGCCACCGCAGCCGTGGATACACCCGCCGTGGACTTACCCGCAGCCGCAGCACGCGCAGCTTCACCGGCGAGCGCGTCGGCGGCTTCGTTGAAGTGGTTGCCGACGTGACCACGAACCCAGCGGAACCGGACGGGGCCTGTGCGCTCGGTGATCGCGCGATCGATGTTCATGACGAGATCGAGGTTCTTGACGGGCGACCCGCCTGCCGTCTTCCACCCCTTGCGCTTCCATCCGGGCAGCCACTCGGAGGCGCACTTGATGGCGTACTGAGAATCGGACTCGATCAACAGCGGCTCGTCGCCGGGATGGGCGAGCACGGCCTCGAGCAGAGCCCGAAGCTCGGCGATCTGGTTGGTACCCGACGCTTCTCCACCGGAGTTGCTGGGGCCCGTGTGATTCACCCAGGCCCACCCGATGGCGCCACCCGGATTGCGCAGACAAGAGCCGTCAGTACTCACGATGATCACGACACAGGACCCTACTTCGGCCCACCGACAAAGAACAGACGCCGCGCACGGAGAACCGTGTCGCTCGACTGAATTACTGTGGGACACATCCGCGAAACGAAAGGACCTCCTGTCGTGACCGTTCCCTCGTCGTTCGGTGCCCTGGTTGCCCGCGAAGTTGCACACGAACCGGACGCAGCCCGAATCGAACTCGCGAAGGAGACGGTCGACGAGACCTTCCTTCCCCGTCATGACGCACCCGCGGTCACGATCGCCGTCGAGTATTCGAGCGTCAATTTCAAGGATGCGCTCGCCATTACACCGAAGGGCGGTGTGGTCCGCGACTACCCGATAGTCCCGGGAATCGACATCGCAGGAACCGTCGTCGAATCATCCAGCGACGACATCCCCGTCGGACAGAAAGTCGTCGCCCACGGATACGACATCGGCACCGGGCAACACGGTGGCTACGCCGAATACGCGCGAGTACCGGCAGACTGGGTCGTCCCTCTCACGACACTGTCGACCCGCGACGCCGCCGCGATCGGTACCGCCGGCTTCACCGCCGCGATGAGCGTCGAAGCCCTGCTCACCCACGGGATCCGACCAGACGACGGCCCCATCGTCGTCACCGGCGCCAGCGGTGGCGTGGGAAGCGTCAGCGTCGATCTGCTGTCGGCGGCGGGCTTCGAAGTCCACGCATCGAGTGGCAAGAAGGACGCCGTCGCCCTGTTGACCAGCCTCGGAGCAGCGCACGTGATCGGCCGCCTCCCCGAGGATCCCGACGCGAAGCCGCGACCGCTCGGCCGTGCCGAATGGGCGGGCGCCGTCGACTGCGTCGGCGGAAAGACGCTCGCGCACGTTCTGTCGACCACGCGGTACGCAGGCGCCGTCGCCGCGAGCGGGTTGACCGGCGGCGCAGGCTTGTCGACGACGGTTCTGCCGTTCATCCTTCGAGGCGTCGCACTGCTCGGCATCGACTCCGTCCAACGGCCCATCGAGAAGCGTCGAGCAACCTGGCAGCAACTCGAATCGACGCTGCGCCCACGTCGTCTCGACCAACTCGTCACCGAAGTCCCTGTCTCGAATGTGCATGCGGCATTGGACGACATCTCGCGGGGAGGTGTCACCGGCCGAACGGTGGTCGCAGTGGCCGGCGGGTTCTGACTGTCGGTCCCGGCCGATATCCTGGTGATCCCATGCTGTCGCCAGGTCCTCTTTCCGCCACCGACTCGGTGCGCGCCGAGTTCGTCTCCGACCGGCCACTGGACGTGCTCCTGTCCATGTCGCCGCTACGTCGGGGGCGCACCGACCCCACCTACGAGCGCGACGTCTCCGGGTCCGTGTGGCGCACATCACGATTCGAGACCGGGCCTGTCACCTACCGACTCACCCAGACATCGAGGCATTCGGTCGCAGCCACCGCATGGGGCCCGGGGGCGTCCGAATTCCTCGAGTCGCTGCCGGCGCTCGTCGGCGCGGACGACGACGCGTCGGAATTCGCGCCGGAGCATCCCACGCTGAAAGAAGCCCATCGACTGTTTCCCCACCTGCGCCTCGGACGCACGGGCCGCGTGATGGAAGCCCTCGTTCCGGCGATCCTCGAGCAGCGCGTGCACGGCCTGTCCGCGTTCGCGTCCTGGCGCAAGCTCGTCACCAAGTTCGGCGACCGCGCTCCCGGGCCGACACCGAAGCCGATGTTCGTCTCGCCGACGCCCGACGTGTGGCGTCGAATCCCATCGTGGGAGTACCACCTCGCGAACGTCGACCCTGCCCGGTCCAAGACCATCGTTCGGTGCGCGCAGGTCGCGAACCGTCTCGAGCAGGCGTCGTCGATGAGTCCCGAGGACGCGATGAAACGCCTTCGCGCCGTTCCCGGCGTGGGCATCTGGACCGCCGCCGAGGTAGCGCAACGCGCCTTCGGGGATCCCGACGCGTTGTCCGTCGGCGACTACCACCTGTCGGCCGTCGTCGGTTGGTCGCTCCTGGGACGACCCATCGACGACGCCGAGATGATCGAGTACATGAAACCGATTGCGCCGCACAGACATCGAGCGGTCCGCCTGCTCGCCGCGAGCGGCAAGGCCATCAAACCGAAGTTCGGGCCCCGCACTCCGCTCGTCGATCACACCTGGCACTGACGCCCTCCCCTACGCGCGAACCCCCTTGCGCATCGATGACACAGGTGTATTCTTTTGTTGAAGGTTCAACTTAGCCGTCATTACTCCAGTTCTCGAGGTGCCCATGTCCATCCAACGTCTCAACCACGCAGTTCTGTACGTCAGGAACGTCGAGAAGTCCGTCGCGTTCTACACCGACGTCCTCGGTTTCCGGACGAAGATGACCATGGGCTCCAGCGCGGCGTTCCTCCAGGCAAGTGCGAGCTCCAACGATCACGACCTCGGCTTGTTCCAACTCGGCGACGCCGCAGGACCGAGCAGCGCCGGACGCTCCACCGTCGGCCTCTACCACCTTGCGTGGGAGGTTCAGACGCTGGCCGATCTCGCCGATCTCGCGCAGAAGCTTTCTGCCGCAGGCGGTCTCGTCGGTGCGTCGGACCACGGCACGACCAAGAGTCTGTACGGCAAAGACCCGGACGGCATCGAATTCGAGATCGTCTGGCTCGTTCCGCTGAACCTGATCGACGACGCGGCCGTCGAAGCGAGCAAGTCCATCCGCCCTCTCGATCTGCAGGCCGAGATCGATCGATACGGCATCGACACACCCAGTGGCGTCGGCGTGTCGAGTCCCGTGAGCTGATCGCCCGGAGTCCGGCGGGGAACAACACCTCCACGGGTACGCGTTGTGCAAGCGAGATACTTCGCTGCGATAAGGAGTCCACAGTGGTTGCCATAGGAAACTCGAACCTCGACATCTTCCCCCTCGCACTCGGTGGAAACACCTTCGGTTGGACGAGCGACGAGACGTCGTCGTTCGAGATCTTGGACGCGTTCACCGCAGGTGGCGGTAACTTCATCGACACCGCGGATTCGTATTCGGCGTTCGCCGACGGCAATTCCGGCGGCGAATCCGAGACGATCATCGGCAAGTGGACGGCGGCACGCGGCAACCGCGACGACGTCGTCATCGCCACCAAGGTGAGCCAGCACCCCGAGTTCAGAGGTCTCGCACCCGCCAACGTGAAGGCCGCGGCGGAGGCGTCGCTGAAGCGTCTGCAGAGCGACCACATCGACGTCTACTACGCCCACTACGACGACGAGAACACGCCGCTCGTCGAGACGCTCGCCGCGTTCGACGAGCTGGTCAAGGACGGAAAGGTCCGCTACGTAGCCATCTCGAACTACTCGCCGGACCGCATCCGCGAATGGCTGTCACTCGCCGAGCAGAACGGTTTCTCGGCACCCGTTGCGCTGCAGCCTCACTACAATCTCGTGACTCGTCGCAAGTACGAGACCGAACTCGCCTCTCTCGCGGCCGACAACAATCTCGGTGTGTTCCCGTACTTCTCGCTCGCCGCAGGGTTCCTGACCGGCAAGTACCGCACCCGCGAGGATCTCGAAGGTCAGGCACGCCAGAAGTTGGCGTCCGGCTACTTCACCGACGAGGGCTTGAACGTGGTCGACGCCCTCAGCGAGATCGCCGACGCCCACGACGCCGAGATCTCGTCCGTCGCGCTCGCGTGGTTGCTGGCGCAGCCGACCGTCACCGCGCCGATCGCGAGCGCCAGCAAGATTTCTCAGCTCCCGGCCCTGCTCGCCGCTCCCGCGTTGGCACTGTCGACCGACGAGGTCGCACGGCTCACCGAGGTTTCCGACCGGATCTAGTTCGCGGTCTCGAGCCGAGAGACAGACGCGCACGAATGAAGTGGATGGTGCCGTCGGGGATCAGGAACGACTCCGCGACCCCGACGGTCACCAGCTTTCTCCCGAACATCCCCGCGTCGATCACGAACGTCGCGTGCACCGTGTCGCCGTCCTCGGTCAACGCGATGTCGCGAATGTCCACAATCGCACGGTAGTAGAAGGCCGTGTTCAGACCCTTTTTCAACCCAGGGCCGGAAAAGCCGGTGGTGACACCGTTTTCGACCCGACGCGCTCCGAGCGCGAACTGGACCGCGCTCGCGTCGTGCGACGCCAGTGCATCGATGTAGGCCCGCGCCACTGCTTGCCGTGTCGACGCCGACTCAGGACTGTCCCCCTCCACGATCGTGACTGTAGTTCGACTTCGTCACACCGGGAACAGAACGACAGGCCTCGTTGCTGAGGGTTGGGTGTCCCACGCCACCGAACAAGCCACGACAGCGTCAGCGACGACGACCGAGCCCACCTCCGCCGAACGGATGCGCATCATCCTCGTCCTCGGCGCGCTGATCGCCCTCGGCCCGCTGACGATCGACATGTATCTCCCCGCACTGCCGTCGATCGTCGACGATCTGAACTCGTCCTCGGCCGCGGTGCAGCTCACGCTCACCGGCACGTTGATCGGTCTCGCCCTGGGCCAGCTCGTCATCGGCCCGCTGTCCGACATCGTCGGACGCCGTCTGCCGCTCATCGCAGGCACCGCCATTCACATCGCAGCGTCGCTGCTGTGCGTCGTCGCACCGAACGTCGCTGTGCTCGGCGTGTTCCGCGGCCTGCAAGGTCTCGGTGCGGCAGCCGCGGCCGTCGTCGCGATGGCGGTCGTACGTGACCTCTTCACCGGCCGCGCAGCCGCGACGGTTCTGTCGCGTCTGATGCTGGTCATGGGCGTCGCGCCCGTGCTCGCGCCGTCGATCGGTGGCGGCATCCTGCTCGCCGGCTCGTGGCGTTGGGTCTTCGGCGTTCTCGCGGTGCTCGGCGTCGCACTCCTGATCGTCGCGGTGTTCGCACTGCGCGAGAGCCTTCCGCCGGAGCGTCGCCGCAGCCGCGGCATCATGCCCGTCGTCCGCACGTACGGCGGTCTGCTGCGCGACGGCCAGTTCCTGGTGCTCGTCCTCGTCGCTGCTCTGGCGATGTCGGCCATGTTCGCCTACATCGCCGGGTCGTCGTTCGTGCTGCAGGAGGAGTTCGGCCTCAACGAGCAGCAGTTCGCGATCGTCTTCGCGCTCGGTGCCATCGCCCTGATCGGCGCTTCGCAACTCAACGTCGTGCTGCTCGGCTACTTCACCCCAGTCCGCATCGTCATCGCTGCGTTGTCGACGGCAGTGGTGTCCGCACTCGTCATGACGGTCATCGCGCTGGCAGGCGTCGGCGGCATGTTCGGATTCCTGATTCCGCTGTGGTTCGTCCTCGGCGCCGTCGGCTTCGTCATGCCGAACGCCCCCGCGCTCGCACTGTCACGCCACGGCGACGCAGCCGGTACCGCAGCTGCCCTGCTCGGCGCCGCGCAGTTCGGGTCCGGCGCGATCATCGCTCCGGTCGTCGGCGTGCTCGGCAACGACAACGTGGCAGTATCGGTCACGATGGTCGGCGTCTCGGCGATCGCTCTCGTCGCGCTGATCGCAGTGACCCGAGCTACCAGGAGAACCGAGAGTGCCAGCGCAGAACGACAGATCGAGCAGGGAACGGGACTCGGCCGGTAAACCGCAGAACGCGCGTCCCCGCGACGGCCTGGGCAGGCCGCTTCCGCGGGGAGCCGTCGGCGTCGATCGCATCCCCGACGACCTGAGGCTCCCTCCCGACGAGGCCATCACGCGCGCTCAGGAACTTCTCGACGGCGGCATGCCCTTCCACGCTCACGAAATTCTCGAAGGAACGTGGAAGGACGCCCCCGAAGCCGAGCGGATGCTGTGGCAGGGACTCGCTCAGCTGGCCGTCGGCCTCACTCATCTCCTTCGCGGCAATGCCGTCGGCGCTCGATCCCTCCTCGGCCAGGGCCACGACCGCATCCGTGATCACGAGGCCGATCCGCCCTACGGACTCGATATCGCAGGCCTTCTGCACTGGTCCGACACGCTGGTCGACGCTCTCGAGGCCGGTCGCGTCCCGGACTCGCCCGCCGTGCCGCAGCTTCGTCGCTGATCCCTCGTTCGCGCATCGAAACAGTGATCGCTATTGTGGCGAGAGGTTAGGTAAGGCTTTCGGAACAGAAGGAGATCCGGCGGTGACCGTGCAGACAGCAGCAGCGCAGATCCCGTACTGGGTTGCAGTGCTCACTCCCGAGGAGCGCTCGTTCGGAAGCCGCCGCAGCGACCCGAGAATCGACACCATCTCCTCGTCCGTCGTCACCAACACGCGCACGCAATGGGCGGGCCCGCAGCACCCGTCCGCGACGACTCTGCTGACCGCCCTGGCCGCGACCGTCGGGGCATGGCAGAGCGATCGTTGCCGCAGCTGCACGTCCGGCGTCCTCGTCGACATCGACGGCCCGGGTGGCCAGTTCTTCCCGGTGCGCCTTCCGTGCACCGGTGACGCGCACTCCCTTCTCGAGGAAGTTCGCCGACGCGTCGCCGCAGCACCCAACGGTGGGCGTGACTACGCGGCTGCGAAGTACCGACTGAATTCTCCGGCGCTGAATCGAAGGTCCGGCGCCCAGATCTCGTTCCGCGTCGGCACGGAGATAGAAGCTCGGGGCGACGACTCCCTGACGCACAGCCTCGCCGTCACGTGCGACGTCGTCGAGGTCGACGGAGTCACGATGGTGGACACCGCTTTTCGCTGGAACTGCCGAGTGTTCACCCGCGCCGACGTCGACGACTTCGAGCGCTTCTGGGAAAAGACACTCGCAGTCTTCGTATGAGGCCTGTTCGTATAAGGCCTGATCGTGTAAGCCTGTTCGTCTAGCCCCTCAGGTACTGCACGTCGGCGGCGAGACCGTCGGCGGGTGTCTCCAGGATCACCGGCGCCCCAGCCGCCTCGGCCACTGCCTTGAGTACCTCGGCGTCGATCGTCCCGTCGGCGAGGTTGGCGTGACGGTCTCGCGCCGAATCGAACTCGTCGCGTGAATTGTTCAGGTGCACGAGGTCGATACGCCCGGTGATGGCCTTGACCCGATCGACGACGCCGACCAGTTCCTCGCCACCGGCCCACGCGTGGCACGTGTCGAGGCAGAATCCGGCACCGAATTCGCCGACGGCATCCCACAGCCGCGCGATGTCGTCGAACCGTCGCGCCATCGCGAAGTCGCCGCCCGCGGTGTTCTCGATGAAGATCGGCACCCCGAATCCGCCGTCTTTCGCCTGCCGCTCGAACAACTTGCGCCAGTTCTCGAAGCCCTTCGCGGTGTCCTCGCCGTCGCGCACATGCCCGCCGTGCACGACGAGACCGATCGCACCGATCTCGGCAGCAGCCGCAGCCTGCTCGATGACGGCTTTGCGGGACGGAATGCGAATGCGGTTGTTCAGACTCGCGACGTTCAGCACGTACGAGCTGTGGACGACGACGTCGACCTCGCTGTCGCGGAGCTGTTCGCCCTGCGGATGAGGTTCGAGTTTGTTCCACTTCTGCGGGTCGGTGAGGAACATCTGGACCAGGTCGACGCCGAGGCTCTCCGCGGAGCCGAGCGGATCGTTGCTGTCGCGGACGTGTGCTCCAATGCGCATGAGTCCAATAGTAGGAGCGACTTCTCAGGGTGTCCCCCGATAGTGCGACGACCGAAAGCAGGGAACACTGTCCTGCATGACTGAAATCGCCGCCAGCGCGGTCGCACTGTCCAAGACGTACGGCACCGGAGACACACAGGTTCACGCGCTGCGCGACGTGAGCGTCCAGTTCGCGCGCGGCGAATTCACCGCGATCATGGGACCGTCGGGTTCCGGTAAATCGACGTTGATGCACTGCCTCGCCGGATTGGACACGGCGTCGTCGGGCATCGTCACGATCGGTGACACCGAACTGACCGACCTGTCCGACAAGCAGATGACCGGATTACGCAGGGACAGAATCGGTTTCGTGTTCCAGTCGTTCAACCTCGTCCCGACGCTGACGGCGCTGGAGAACATCACCTTGCCGCTCGACATCGCCGGCCGCACGCCGGACGAGGAATGGCTCGACACCGTCGTCACCCGGCTCGGTCTGACCGACCGGCTGGGTCACCGCCCGAGCGAGCTGTCCGGTGGACAGCAGCAGCGCGTCGCGTGCGCCCGTGCGCTCGTCGGGCGCCCCGACATCGTCTTCGGCGACGAGCCGACCGGCAATCTCGATTCGCGCTCCTCGGGCGAGGTCCTCGGCATTCTGCGGACCGCAGCCGACGAGTTCGACCAGACCGTCGTCATCGTCACGCACGACCCCCGCGCTGCCAGCTACGCAGACCGCGTCGTGTTCCTCGCCGACGGTGCGGTCATCGATCATCTCGCCGACCCGACCGCCGAGGCCGTGCTCGACCGCATGAAGCAGCTGGAGACGGTCTGACATGTCGCGCACTCATAACCCCATGCGCAGGGTGTCGCTCAGAAACCTTGCCGCACACAAGGTTCGACTCGCGCTGACCGTCCTGTCGGTCGTGCTGGGCACCGCGTTCGTGTCGGGGTCGTTCGTCTTCACCGACACGCTTCAGCGCACCTTCTCGTCCATCTTCTCCGACACCGCGCAGGGTGCCGACGTCCGCGTCAGCGCGCAGGAAGCCGGGTCGAGCGGGGTACCGGTAAGCGACGCGAATGTCATTGCAGCCCTTCCGAACGTGCGCGCGGTCGCACCGTACGTGGGCGGACAGGTCGTGCTCCTGGGCAAGGACGGCGCCGCGGTGCAGACCGGTGGCGCGCCGACGGTGGGCGAGGCCTACCTGGCCGACGATCGACGCCTCGGCGACCCCGCCGTCTTCGTCGCAGGAACAGCGCCCACCGCACCCGGCCAGGTCGTCGTCAACGAAGGCGGCGCAACGAGATCCGGACTGACCGTCGGCGACGCGACGCAGGTCCTCGTACCGTCCAAGGGCACCGTGGACGTGACCATCGTCGGCATCTACGACACACCCGTCGAATCCGGCGGATACATCGGCCTGCAGTTCTACGAGCCACAGGCCGACGAATTGTTCACCGACGGCACGCACGTGCAGTACTACGACGTTGCGGGCGGTGATATTGCCGGGAACGACCTTGCGGCACAGGGTCTTACCCAGACCGATCTTCGCGACGAGATCGCCGCCGCCCTTCCCGACCTGAAAGTACAGACGGCCGACGACGTGCGTGACGAGGCGCAGGCCCAGGTCGAGACCGCGCTGTCGTTCGTGAACTACTTCCTGCTGGCGTTCGGCGGAATCGCACTTCTCGTGGGCACGTTCATCATCTACAACACCTTCTCGATGATCGTCGCGCAGCGCGTCCGCGAACTCGCACTGCTGCGGGCGATCGGTGCCAGCCGCGGCCAGGTGAGCCGATCGGTCGTGCTGGAGGCCCTCGTCGTCGGAATCATCGGTAGCGCAATCGGATTCGCAGGAGGCGTCGGTCTCGCATACGGCCTACGTGAGCTACTCAACGCATTCGATCTCGGATTACCCTCGGGCACACTGGCTCTCGAACCCCGAACCGTGATTGTCGCGTTCGCCGTCGGCATCGTCGTCACCGTTCTGAGCGCCTACGCGCCCGCACGGCGTGCCGCGAACATTCCACCCGTCGCCGCCATGCGGGAGGAGTTCGCGTCCACCGGTGACAGTCTGCGCGTGCGCACGGTCGTCGGCGCAGTCCTCGGTGTGCTGGGGCTGCTCGCCCTCGTCGTCGGGGCGCAATCGACCGGTGGTGGCGCAGCCGCGACCGTCGGAGTCGGTGCGGTCGCCGTCATCGTGGCCGTCGCACTCGCCGCACCGTCGCTGTCCAGGCCGATCGTCGGCGCGCTGGGCGCCGTGCTGACCAGGCCGTTCGGCGCCATCGGACGCCTCGCCCGAACCAACTCGGTGCGCAATCCGCGGCGCACGGCAGCAACCGCGTTCGCACTGATGCTCGGTCTGATGCTCGTCTCCGTCATCGGGGTGCTCGGCTCGACCGCCAAGGCGAGCGTCGACGCGCTCGTCGACAACGGAATCGAAGCCGACTACATCTTCAGCGGGCCGCCGTCGATCGGCGTGCCGACGGGCGCGGGACGGGCCGCACGGGACGTCCCCGGCGTCGAACGCGTCGCGATCCTGCATCCCGTGTCGGTGAAGATCGACGACGAGCAGGCGTTCGGCGTCGCACTCGAAGGCAGCCCCGACGGTCTGTTCGATCAGAGCGTCGTGGCGGGATCCGGCGAGCAGACGCCGAACAGCATCGGCGTGTCCGAGTCGGCGTCGAAGAAGAACGATTGGCCTCTCGGGTCGACGATCGACATGGTCTCGCTCGACGGCAAGTCCGTCTCGGTCACCGTGACGACGATCTTCGCCGACAACCCCCTCGTCGGCGACTGGATCCTGTCCGACGACGTCTACCAGGCGGTCACGCCGGGAGTCGTGCGCTCGGACATCGCCGTCCTGATCGGCGCGGCACCGGGCACCGACCTGGGCCAACTGCGTACCGACCTCGAGAACGCAGTGAAGCCGTTCGTTGTCGTCCAGGTGCAGGACCGTGAGGAATTCAAGGGCGCGCAGAGCCAACAGATCGACACGCTGCTCGCGGTGCTGTACGGGCTCCTCGCACTCGCGGTGGTCATCGCGATTCTCGGCATCGTCAACACGCTCGCGCTGTCCGTCGTCGAACGACGTCGCGAGATCGGCATGCTGAGGGCCGTCGGCATGCAGCGTCCGCAGGTCAGGCGCACGATCTATCTCGAATCGATGCTCATCGCATTGTTCGGCGCGATCATCGGACTGATCCTCGGCGTCGTCTTCGGCTGGGGCTTCGTGCGGACTCTGCGCGACGAAGGACTCGGCGTCCTGACCATTCCATGGGGACAGATGATCGGCATGCTGGTCGGTTCGGCCGTCGTCGGCATCGGAGCCGCGTTGCTCCCGGCAATCCGGGCCGCGCGCACCCGCCCACTGGAGGTGATCAGCGAGGCCTGACGAGGCCCGAACAGCGCCACCAATTGCCGGAAAACGGACCACCCAGTTACCGTGAACGTGTAAAACAGACCGAAGGATGGTTTAGTGCACGATTACTGAGTGGTCCGTCGGCAGTGGCAAGGGGAGGCGCATGTCGGTCCAGGAAAGCACGGCGCGCGAGGCCGATCGACGCTTCAACGAGACTCTCGCGCCTCTGAGCAGGCCCGACGTCCGCGACACCGTTCTCGGCCGTCTCTGCGAGGTCGCCCACGCAATGCCGTCCGCAACGGCCGTGGAGACCGACGACGGGTCCATCACGTTCGACGATCTGATGCACCGCACGTATGCGGTCGCCCGCAAGGTCGTGACCTTCGCGCCGACCGAAGCAGAACCCGTCGCCGTCGAGACCTCGTCGACGATCGACGCAGTGGTCCTGATGCTCGCGGTGTTCGCGTCGGGCAGGGTCCTTGTTCCACTCGACCCCCACCTGCCCGAAGCGCGCCGGGAACAGATCGTCGCGCAGTCCAGCGCCCGACGCCTCGCAATCGAGGACGTCGACGGCATCGAGGTGTCGTCGGTGCCGCTCCCGATGGTCACTGGAAACCACATCGCACTCATCGCGTTCACGTCCGGATCTACCGGTGCCGCGAAAGGCGTACTGCTCAGCAACCGCATGTGCCTGAGCAAGGCGTACGAAGTGAGCTCCACTCTGGGATTGTCCGGACGCCACCGCGTCGGGAATGCTCTTCCCGTCAGTTTCGGTGCAGGCATCAACACGTTGCTGGCCGGCATCCTCAGCGGCGCGCAGGTGCACTGTCGCGATCCACGGGCCGCGCATGCCGTGGAGTTCACCGACTGGGTCAACCGGAACGAGTTGACGACGCTGCATTGCTCGCCGTCCCTCGTTCGCGCGATCGCGGGCATTCCTTCCGATACGCGTCGGTTTCCGTCGCTGCAGTACGTGATCACCTACGGCGAAGCTCTGCATGCACGTGACGTGGTCGCTTTTCGACACGAATCCGACTGTGCCGCAACGTTCGTGAACTGGTACGCCACCACCGAGGCGGGTGCCGTCGCGCGGATGCACTACGGCCCCGGCGCTCCGCTTCCCGACGGCTTTCTCGACGCGGGCAGGTGCCCCGTAGGCAAGAGCATCGACATCGTGCGATCCGACGGCGTTCTCGCCAGGCCCGGTGAGGTCGGGCAGGTCCGAGTCACCGGAGACTGCTTCGCCGACGGCTACCTCGACATGCCCGATCAGACCGCGCGTCGATTCTCCGCCGACTCCGGCCGACAGCGTTACTGGACAGGCGATCTCGGCCGCATCGACGAACGTGGCGTCCTGCACCTCGTCGGCCGGATCGACGACGCGGTCAAGATCCGCGGCTATCTCGTCGAACCCGCCGAGGTCGAGAGCGCGGTGCGATCGCTCGACGGCGTCACGGACGCGGTCGTCGTTGCGTCCGAGGACAATTCGGCTCTCGAACTCGCCGTGTTCTTCGTCGGGGACTCGATCACCGACACGGACGTGCGCGGCGCTCTCCGCGAGACGCTGCCGGACTGGATGGTGCCGAAGTTCGTCACCCGGCTCGATGCGATTCCGCGCACGGATCGCGGCAAGGTCGACCGGGCCTCGCTCCCACCCATACCTCCGACGGATCGACACGGCGCGGCGGCGTCGTCTGAAACCGTGCTGTCGGGCGCGACCGAGTACTGGCTCGCGATCATCGTCACTCGCGAGTTGGAGTTGACGACACTGCATCGCGACGCGGACTTCGCCGAACTCGGCGCCACGTCGTTGGTGACGACGCGCATCCTCGTCGAGATCCGGCAGGCGTTCCACGTGGAACTGTCCCCGGCCGACCTCGTCAGTGCGATGACGGTACGTCGCCTGGCCGAGTTGATCGACCGACGGCTCGCCGCGGCCGATCGCAGCAGGGGACCGAAGAACCCGATGCTCGTACCGCTTCGTGAGGAAGGGACGGGAGCGCCACTGTTCGTCGTCGCGGGTGCAGGTGTTCCTGCCGTGGGTCTCGCCCCGCTCGCGAAACGACTGACCGGCCGCCCGGTGTACGCGTTGCAGGCCAGGGGCCTCGACACCCGTGCGCTCCCGCATCGCACGATCTCCCGGGCCGCGCGGGCCTATGCTCGCGAGATCCAGAAAGTGCAGCCTCACGGGCCCTATACGCTGGCCGGGCACTCGCTCGGGGCCTGGATCGCGCTCGAGATGGCGCACGTCCTCGAATCGCACGGTGAGACCGTCGAGCGTGTCGTGCTGCTCGACCCACGCCTGTACCAGTGGCTGCTGAACAAGGTGCCGGGAGGCGGAGAGCATCTCGAAGCAGCGCCACCGGACCCCTATTCGGAAAGCTACAAGCCCGGTTTCCGGGCCGTCGCCCGTCAGTGGGCACAGGTCGCGACCGCCGGACTCGTCCGGTTCCGAACGACCGAACGATGGCTCGCGTTCGGCATCATCGGAGCGATGGCACTGCGCAGACATACGCCGAAGCCGTGGGACGGGCCGGTGACCGTCGTCGTCACCGAGAGCAACACCGCTGACCGCCGGTCGTGGGAAGCCCTCGCCCCGGGGCGCCTGGACATCGAACAGATGCCGGGTGAGCACATCGGGCTGGTGCGCGAACCGGTCGTGAGCAAGGTCGCCGAGGTCATCGACCGCACCCTCGAGTCCGACCGGTGACGCTCACGGCTGCCATCGCGGCGCATCGCGGCTCGACCTGTTCACCACCGGCCGAGACGCGTACGTTGGGCCAGGACACTGTGAGTCTGCCGAACGTCGATGCGCTGGAGGGGGTGCAACGGGCCATGAGCGAGTACCAGCTCGACTGCGTGGAGCTGCACAAGGACGTGCTCCGTTACGTCGACGAGGGCGACGGTCCGCCGGTCGTTCTGGTGCACGGCCTGCTGGGGTCACACCAGTCCTGGGCAGGTCAGATCGAGCGCCTGTCCGAGAAGTACCGCGTCATCGCACCTGACCTCTTCGGTCACGGGAGCTCGGACAAGCCGTCCGGCGACTATTCGTTGAGCTCGCACGCGGCCACCATCCGTGACCTGCTGGACCATCTCGAGATCGAGTCCGCACCGATGGTCGGACATTCACTCGGTGGCGGCATCGTCATGCAGGCGACGTACCTGTTTCCCGAGCGCGTCGACCGGCTCGCGCTCGTCAGCAGCGGAGGGCTGGGACCCGAGGTATCGCTCCTCCTCAAGGCGGCGACGCTTCCCGGCAGCGAGTTGGTACTGCCCCTCCTCGCGTCGGACTGGGTACGCAAGAACACCGAGAACGTCGTCGGCCAGCTGAACCGGTGGGGTCTCCCCGTCCGGCCGGGCAAGAGCCTGAACGAGACGTGGCGCGCGTTCAAGACCGTGTCGGACAAGCGTTCTCGCGAAGCATTCCTTGCGTCGACTCGTGCCGTCGTCGGCCCGCGTGGTCAAACCGTCAGCGCCAAACAACATTTCGACAAGTTCGAAGGTATGCCGTCCTTGCTGATCTGGGGTGGCCGCGACCGGATGATTCCCGCGTCGCACGCCGACAGCATTCGGCGTGAGGTGCCGGCGTCACGCGTCGAGATCTTCTCGTCGGCCGGGCATTTCCCGCAGCTCGACGAGCCCGACCTGTTCTACCGCGTGCTCGACGAGTTCCTCGCCGCGAACGCTGTCCCTCGATTGCCCACCAGCACAGCGGCATCGGACTGACGGCAGACTCACGACCATGACCGTGACTCCGATGTTCCCGCTCGGCAGCGCACTACTGCCCGGTGAGCGCTTGCCCCTGCACATCTTCGAACAGCGGTACCAGGACATGCTGCGCGACTGCTTGGCGATGGAGGACCCGAGCTTCGGCGTCGTGTTGATTGCGCGCGGTAGGGAAGCGGGCGGCGGCGATGTGCGGTACGACGTGGCGACGAAGGCGCGCATCGTCGGTCACCGAGACATCGGCGGCGGACGGCACCTCATCGAGTGCGTCGGAGCCGAGCGGATCCGCGTCGACGTCTGGCTCGAGGACGACCCTTATCCACGGGCCGATGTGCGCGCGTGGCCGGACGAGACGTCGGACGCACCTCCCCGATCCCCGCTCGCTGCACTGGAATTGGATGTACTACGCGACAAGATCGACGAGATGTACCGGCTCGTCGGCAAACTCGCGGCCGCCGAGAATGCCGCGGCGCCTCCGGCGCCGAGCTTCTCCTCACTGCCGGACGATCCGGGAGAGCGCCTGTTCCTGCTCGCGTCACAGGTGCCGATGGGCGAATCGGACCGGCAGACCATCCTCGAAGCACCGGGACCCGGCGAGAGGCTCCGTGCGCTGCTCGACGCCATCGACACGGCCACGGACATCGTCCGGTTCCGTCTGCAAGGATAGAAGCAAGAGGGGTGAAAGCAAGAACCCCGGGAGGCTGATGCTTCCCGGGGTTCTTCTTTTGTAGCGGGGACAGGATTTGAACCTGCGACCTCTGGGTTATGAGCCCAGCGAGCTACCGAGCTGCTCCACCCCGCGTCGTTGTTCCTCTACCGTACATGCCCTATCCACCTAACGCCCAATCGCCTGGTCAGAGCGGTTCTGCCGACAGCGATTCTGCCTCGGGCAGAGAATCCTTCCCTCCAGGGCCTGTCGCTTTCAGTCTGGTTCTCGTACCGACCGAAAGGACTGATATGACCCCCATGATGAACGACGGCGACGCACCTGGCGCCTCGCCGTTCGACGACCAACTGTCCTCCCGGCTGCTCGACCAACGCATCGTCGTGCTCGGCGCCGCGGTCGACGACGCGATCGCGAACCGCATCTGCGCGCAGCTTCTGTTGCTGTCGGCGTCCGATCCACGGCGAGACATCAGCCTTTACATCAACTCTCCCGGCGGATCCGTCAGCGCGGGTCTGGCGATCTTCGATACGATGCGGCTCATTCCGAACGATGTGTCAACGCTCGCAATGGGTTTCGCGGCCAGCATGGGCCAGTTCCTGCTGTCCGCGGGAACGAAGGGCAAGCGGTACAGCCTGCCGCACGCTCGAATCATGATGCATCAGCCGTCGGCCGGGATTCGTGGCACCGCCGTGGACATCGAAATCCAAGCCGAGAATCTCGAGTACACGAAGGCGTTGATGCACAAGCTCAATGCCGAGCATTCCGGGCACGACGTCGACACCGTCACTGCGGACTCCGAGCGTGATCGCTGGTTCACCGCCGAACAGGCACGCGCGTACGGTCTCGTCGACACCGTCGTCACCACGCTCGACGACATCAGACCATCGGCATCGAAACCGAAAGTGGGGCTGTGATTCTCATGGGTCAGTACACGATTCCCACCGTCGTCGAACGCACGCACAGCGGCGAACGGGCATACGACATCTACAGCCGCTTACTCAGCGAGCGGGTCGTCTTCCTGGGGACGGAGATCGACGACGGCGTCGCCAACGTGATCATCGCCCAGCTGTTCCATCTCGAGTCTGACAACCCCGACGCCGACATCAGCCTCTACATCAACTCGCCCGGTGGATCGTTCACGGCGATGACGGCTATCTACGACACGATGGAGTACATCCGGCCGGACGTGTCGACGTTCTGCGTCGGGCAGGCCGCGTCGGCCGCCGGTGTCCTGATGGCGGCGGGAGCCGCGGGCAAGCGAATCATGTTGGCGCACGCACGAGTTCTGTTGCATCAGCCGTCGGGCGGCGGCGAGGGCGTCATCTCGGATCTGTCGCTGCAGCGGGACGAGATCGTTCGCGTCCGCTCGGAGATGGAGACCATCCTCGCCCGTCACACGGGGCAGAACCCCGAGATCCTCCGGCGCGACACCGACCGGGACAAGATCTTCTCGGCGACCGAAGCAGTCGAGTACGGGCTCGCGGACCACATCGCACAGTCGAGGAACTAGGCCGCCATCATCGTCACCGGTGCCGGACCACGCGAGACTCGTCGGAGCGGCGACGCCCCGGCGAGCTCGCGGCCCGTCAAGATCATCAGGTGCGACGGCTTGATCTCCAAAGCGCCGCACAGCGCCGACAAGACCTCCGACGACGCCTCCTTGCGGCCACGCTCGATCTCCGACAGGTAGGGCGTCGACACGCGGGCTTCCGACGCCACGTCGTCGAGGGTGCGTCCCTGGTCCTGCCGCAGACGACGCAACACCTTGCCCATGCCGTCGCGCACGAGAGGTTCCGAGGCGTCCTCTGGACGACGCAGTGGCACTACCGGTGCGATCTCGTTCGTGTCGGCCATGGCCTCAGGCTAGGAGTGCGGACGTGTGTCCGCCGGACTATCGACAACTTTTCTGCTGACGGCAGAACGCACCAGAGCGACTGCGGTGAGGATCTCCCAGCCGACGAAGGTGTCGATCCCGATCCTCTCGGCCAAGCCCACCGGACCGACGCCGGCGATCAGTAGAACCGACCCCGCAGATCCGACGACCCCCAGACCGATGCTCGCAGCCCGATACCAGCGTGGGCAGTCCGGCACGCCCGTTCCGACCAGGATCGGAATCAGATTGCCTGCACCGATGGCCGCGATCGCGCCTGCCACGTGGACACCTGCGTTCTCTGCGCTGGTGTGTACTGCGGCCACGAGAAGGCTGCCGACCGAATACGCCGCGATTGCGCCCAGGTACACCCGGCGGCGCCGACGCCGCAGCACAGGGGCGGAGGCCCAGCCTGCGATCGCCACCGACACTGCGGACACGCAGAACGCGGCGTTCATGACCACATGCGCCGGTGACGCCGGAACGCCCAATTGACTGACGGTGTCGCGGAGATGGTCGTACCCGTCGTACCGGCTCGACGCCCACGCCTCCGCCAGCAGATACTGCACGCCCGCGACACCGAAGAGAGCGGCTGCGGCAGCAGCGCGGCCTGGTCGAATGCGGTGGATGGTGCGCTCCTGTTCTTCTGGTCATTCCGCAGGTCCGGGTGGGCTGTGACCGTCTCCTACCGGTAGGTACAGTCGACTGCGATTCGGATGGCGGAAATGTGGAGAATCTCACAAGGGGTGGGCATGACCAGCGGCATTACGGCGACACGGGTCTCGCCTCCTCCTCTGCGCACGTTCGGCGTCCGCGAATTCCTCCGCCTCGTCGTGATCGGCGCTGTCCTCGTTTTCTACCAGGTGATCGCCGTCGGCAAATGGATCGGACGGCCGCGACGCGGGTGGGCGGTCCATGCGTCGGAAGGCGTCGTCGACGCGTTCTTCGCGCTCGGGCCGACGTTCGTGAAGGTCGGGCAGTTGATGGGGTCGTCGCCCGGGTTGTTCCCGAAGGTCCTCGCCGACACCTGCCTGCGATGTCTCGACGAAGTGCCGCCGTTCCCCGCGGCCCAGGCGCGATCCGTCATCGAGGCCGACCTCGGGCGTAGTACCTCCGAGCTCTTCCAGCTGTTCGACGACGTTCCGCTGTCGTCGGCGTCTGTCGCGCAGGTGCATCGATGCGTGCTGCACGACGGCAGGGAAGCCGTCATGAAGGTGCAGCGCCGCGGCATCTACCACCGCATGAAGGTCGATCTGCGTATCGCATACGTGTTCGCGCGTGCACTCGAGAAGTACATCGCGTTCTTCTCCACGGCCAATGCGTCGGCGATCATCGTCGATCTGCATGCCGCCACCTTCGCCGAGCTGGACAGTGTCGTCGAGGCGCGTCGACAAGCAGCGTTCCGCGCGGGGATCTCCGCGTTCGACGACAACAAGTTCGTCACCGCGCCCGAGGTGATCACCGAGTACTGCGGCAACCGAGTCATCTGCATGGAGCGCATGCACGGTTCGCCGCTGGACCAGTGCACGCCCGGCGTGGAGTCCGAGCTGATCGTGCGGCGCGCCGCCAAGGTGTGGATGGAAGCGCTCGTCCTGCACGGGTTGTTCCACGGCGACGTGCATGCGGGCAACGTCTGGGTGCTCGACGACGGCCGCGTCGCATTCCTGGACTTCGGCGTCATGGGCGAGATCGACGAGCAGTGGCGACTGCTGCTCCAGGATCTGTTCCATGCCACCGTCATCGACGGCGACTTCACTCGTCTCGCGGGCAGCGTGAAACGACTCGGCATCGTGTCCGACGACGTCGGCACCGACGCCGAAGTCGGCATGATCCTGCAGACCGTGTTCGCTCCGATGCTGTCGGATACGTTGGCGCACTTCAGCTTGACCGACTTCATCAAGGCGCTCGTCGGGATGGGCCAGCAGTACCGCACGTCGAGCCCGGAGGAGTTGATCCTCGTCGGCAAGCAGCTCGGCTACTTCGAGAGATACGCCATCGAACTGGCCCCGGACTGGGCTCTCGGCACGGACCCGTTCGTGTTCAAGAACGTGTTTCCGGCCGAGGTGGCAGCCCTGTCCCAGGCGAGGGGCGTCGTCCTACCTGATTAAGGCAGGAGTGGAGCCCGCAGGAACGACCATCAAATAATCTGTAGTACCACTTTGCCTGCGGCCGTGCGGTTTTCGAGCGATGCGATGGCCTCGGCCGCCTTCTCGATCGGGAAGACCGACGGTTCCGGCGCCGTCAGCTTGCCGGACGCGAGCAGCGGCTCGAGCTCGGCCCACTGCGTCGCGAGGTAACCCGGACGCGTCATCCACCATGCGCCCCAGCCGACTCCGACGACGTCGACGTTGTTCAGCAGCAAACGATTGACCTTGACGGTCGGGATCTCGCCGCCGGTGAACCCGAGAACGAGAACGCGTCCCGACGGCGCCAGGCTGCGGATGCTGTCCGTGAAGCGGTCACCACCGACGGGATCGACGACGACGTCGACGCCCTTCCCTCCGGTGAGCTCCTTGACGGCGTCCTTCCAGCCGCGTCCGTTCTCGTCCTCGACCAGCACGATGTCGGTGGCACCCGCCGCGCGGGCGATGTCGGCTTTCGCCTCGGAGCTGACGACAGCGATGACTCGCGACGCACCGAGCACCGGTGCCATCCGCAGCGCCGACGTGCCGATGCCGCCCGCGGCACCGTGGACGAGGACGGTCTCGCCCTCGGTCAGTCTTCCGCGCTCGCGCAACGCGAAGTGCACGGTCAGGTCGTTGAAGAGGAGGCCGGCGCCTGCGGGGAGCGAGACGGCGTCGGGGAGCTTGAACACGGTGTCGGCGGACACGACTGCGACCTCGGCCATGCCGTCGGACAGGCCGGTCAGCGCGGCGACGCGGTCACCCGCGGCGAATCCCGAACCCTCGGGAGCCGAACGTACGACACCTGCGATCTCACTGCCCGGTACGAACGGCAGTTCCGGCTTGTACTGGTACAACCCACGCGTCAGCAGTGCATCCGGGAATGCGACGCCCGCGGCGTGCACGTCGATGACGACCGCATCGTCACGTGCCGCAGGCTCGTCGATGTCGACGATCTCCACCGATTCCGGACCGTCGAGCCTCGTGATGTGTACCGCGCGCATACAGTGTCCTCTCCAGAGTGATGACGTGTGATGCAGCCTACAAAACCCCCGACCTGCGCACGGACCGGGTTGTGCTCCAATCGAGGTATGACCACTCCTCTCACCTTTCGTGAACCATCCGGAGGCGCTGCATCCCGTGGCGGTGTCGTCGTGATCCAAGAAGCGTTCGGCGTCACCGACCACATCGTCGACGTCTGCCGACGCTTCGCCGACGCCGGCTGGGTTGCGGTCGCACCGCATCTGTTCCACCGACAGAACAAGCAGATACACGACTACACCGACATGAAAGCCGCGATGTCGTCGATCGGTTCCTTGAAGGCCGACGAGGTCGACTCGGATGTCGACGCTGCGCTCGGAGGCTTGGCCGAGCGTGGGTTCGAACCGACACAGTGCGCGATCGTCGGTTTCTGCATGGGCGGTACGGTCGCCTTCCATACCGCTGTCCGACGCCCCCTCGGTGCCGCCGCAACGTTCTACGGCGGCGGAATCGACAAGGGCCGCTTCGGATATCCGACGATGCTGAGCGTCGCCGATGCTCTGCAGACACCGTGGCACGGCTTCTTCGGCGATCTGGACAAGGGCATCCCCACCTCGGAGGTCGAACAGTTGCGCACCGCCGCGGCCACATCGCCGGTGGCTACCGACATCACCCGATACGCCCAGGGGGACCATGGATTCCACTGCGACGATCGCCCGGCGGTGTACAACGCCGACGCGTCGGCCGATGCGTGGTCCAAGACCCTCGACTGGTTCGACGCTCATGTCGCCCGCTGAGACCGTAGAGGTTCGGACGTTCTGGGACGGCCTCGGCCTGCCCGGAATCTTCGACGTCCACACCCACTTCATGCCGAAGAACGTCATGGACAAGGTGTGGGCATACTTCGACGCGGTAGGCCCCCTCACGGGGATGACCTGGCCGATCTCGTACCGCCACGACGAAGACGTGCGCTTGGAGACGTTGCGCGAGTTCGGCGTTCGCGGATTCACGTCGATGATCTATCCCCACAAGCCGGACATGGCCGCGTGGCTCAACGCATGGGGCGCACAGTTCGCCGAGCGTACGCCCGACTGCGTACACACGGCGACCTTCTACCCCGAGGAATCCGCCGGCGACTACGTCGCCGCTGCCATCTCGGGTGGTGCGCGAATCTTCAAATCGCACATCCAGGTCGGCAACTACTCGCCGAACGACCCGTTGCTGGATCCGGTCTGGGGTGCGATAGAGGATGCGGGGATACCCGTCGTCATCCATTGCGGGTCCGGGCCTGCACCGGGGACGTACACCGGACCCAGCCCGATCGACGCTCTGCTGCAGCGTTTTCCACGTCTGCCGCTCGTCATCGCACACATGGGCATGCCGGAGTACGACGACTTCCTCGCCCTCGCCGACACGTACTCGGAGGTCCGACTCGACACCACGATGGCGTTCACCGACTTCTCCGAGGCGGCGTGGCCGTTTCCACCGAGCAGCCGGTCACGGCTGGTGGACCTGCAGGATCGCATCTTGTTCGGCAGCGACTTCCCCAACATCCCGTACACCTACGCGGAGGCGTTGACCGCAGTCCAGCGACTCGGCCTCGGCGACGACTGGGTACGAGATGTCTGCTACTACAATGGAACCCGACTCTTCGAGCGCTAGAGGCGTGGCTTCAGCCAGGCCACCAGGTCGTCGAGTACCTGCTGGCGCTCGGGTTCGTTGAAGATCTCGTGATAGAGGCCGTCGTAGATCTCGATCGTGAGATCCTTCGAGCCGGCTTTCTCGGCGATCATGCGGCTTCCCGCGACGTCGGCGAGCTTGTCTTCACTGCCGTGCTGCACCAGTACCGGCAAAGTGAGGGTGGGCAGCCGCGTCGGGAAGCTCTCGGTCGCGCCGACGAGACCGCCGGCCACACCGGCGGGGATCTTGCCGTGATGCACGAGCGGGTCGGCGTCGTAGGCGGCGACGACGGCCGGGTCCCGCGAGACGTCGGCCGAATCGAGCGTCTGCACCGGCACGCGCGGCGCGATCTTGCCGAGCACCTTGCCGATCGTGATCAGGATCTTCGGGGTGTCGTCGCCGACCACGGCGAAGGGTCCGGACAACATCAACGCGTCGAGCTCCGCTTGATACTCGAGTGCGTACGACAGCGCGATCGCGCCGCCCATGCTGTGGCCGAGGAGAAATGCCTTCTCGTCAGGATGCTCGGCACGCGCGATGCGGAACAGTTCGTGGAGATCGGTGATGTAATCGGACCAACTCTTCAGCTCCAGCCTCTTGCCGCCGGAACGTCCGTGGCCGCGGTGATCGATCGTGTACACCGTCAGACCGAGCTGGGTCAGGCGCTCGACGACCTCACGGTATCTACCTGCGTGTTCGCCGAGGCCGTGCGACAGAACGAGGAACCCCGTCGCGTTGTCGGGCGTGTGGACGTCGTAGACGATCCGTGTCCCGTGCACGCCCGTGAACGTCGATTCGCTGGTCTTCATGTGTTGTTCCCCTCACACAGGCGCCGGATTCGGTAATCCCACCACGGGGCTGCGGCGAAGTACAGGAGAGTAGTAGATTCGATGCGATAGTTAGAAAAGGTAATTTTTTCGATGCGTGACTTACGGCGAGGGGATGTGCAGCCCCGATGAACGCCACCCCCTCTGCGCCCGCTTTCGGATGGCGTGACCCCAAGCGATACCTCTGGCCGTTGGGTCTGGTCATCCCGCTGAGCCCCTTCTTGGCGTGGGGTCTAGTGGCGTGGCTCGGCCCCGGAGCATTCTGGGCGCTGGGGCTCATCATCATCGCCATCGTCGTCCCCCTGGTCGACGCGTTCGCCGGCGTGGACAAGTCCAATCCGCCGCTCGAGGTCGCCGAAGCCCTCGAGAACGACAGGTATTACCGCTGGTGCCTCTACCTGTTGATTCCATTGCAGTACGCGGGATTGATAGCGGCATGCTACCTGTGGGCTCACGGGCCGCTCGGTGTTCCGGAGCGGATCGGTCTGGCGGTGACGGTCGGCGTGGTCGGCGGTGTCGGCATCAACGCGGCGCACGAACTCGGTCACAAACGCGAGAACGTCGAGCGCTGGCTGTCCAAAGTCACTCTGGCGCAATCGTTCTACGGCCACTTCTACGTCGAGCACAATCACGGCCATCATGTACGCGTCGCGACCCCCGAGGATCCGGCGTCGGCTCGGTACGGCGAGAGCTTCTGGAAATTTTTGCCGCGCAGCATGTTCGGCGGGATCAAGTCGGCGTGGGAGCTCGAACAGAGGCGCCTCGATCGCGTCGGCAAGAAGACGTGGACCGCGCACAACCACCTGTTCAATGCGCTCGCCATGTCGATCGTGGTGTTCGCGGCGTTGATCGCGATCTTCGGGTGGCAGGTTGCGCCGTATCTCGTTCTGCAGGCTGCCATCGCGGTGATCCTGTTCGAGGCCGCCAACTACCTCGAGCACTACGGCCTGTTGCGTCAGAAGACCAAGCGGGGGCGGTACGAGCGGACGAACCACACCCACAGCTGGAACAGCGATCACCTGTGGAGCAATCTGTTCCTGTACCACCTGCAGCGGCACAGTGATCACCACGCGAACCCGGTTCGGCGGTACCAGGCGCTACGGACGGTCGACGAGTCTCCCCAGCTTCCGGCCGGTTACGCGGTCATGATCTTCTGCGCGCTCGTTCCGCCGCTGTGGCGAAAAGTGATGGACCAGAGGTTGATCGACTACTACGACGGGGACATGGCGCGTATCAATGGCGGCTGACGCCACGTGCGCGCGAATGTATAGGGGGCTATACATTCGCGCGCACGTGCATCGAAGCTGCCTATTCGTCCGTCTGCGCCCTCAGGTACCGCCCGAAGTGGGGGACCGTGAAGGCAATCGTTCCGCGCTCTGCCGAGTAGATAAGGCCCTTCTTGATCAGCCCGTCGCGCGCGGGGGACAACGACGCAGGTTTGCGCTTCAGCTCCGTCGCGACTGCAGCCGTCGGCACCGACGCGTCCTCCTCCGACAGGTCCGCCATCGCGCGCATGTACTCGCGTTCGGCGGGCGTCGCCCGTTCGTACCGTGAGCCGAAGAATCCGACGGCGAGTTCCTCCTCGGCCGTCGGCGCTGCGACGCGCACGTCTTCCGCGGTGATCGGTGTTTCGGGCGCGAGATCCCACGTCGCTTTGCCGTACGCCTGCACGAAATACGGGTAGCCGTCGGCAGCCTCGTAGAGCGCATCGAGTGCCTCGGTGGTGAACTCGACGTCCTCGCGGTCGGCGGGCGCGATCAGCGCGAGATCGGCCGACTTGCGTTCGAGCCGTCCGATGCGGTGGTAACTGAACAGACGTTCCGAATAGCTCTTCGACGCGGACAGCACGGCAGGCAGATGCGGCAACCCGGCTCCGACGATGATCAGCGGGGCCGCGTCCTGACTGAGCTCGTGACACGCCGCGCACAACGCCGAGATGTCGGCCGGGCCGAGGTCCTGCATCTCGTCGATGAAGATCGCGATGCCGACCCCGACGTCCCCCGCCAGCGTGGACGCGTCGAGCAGCAGTTCGACGAGGTCGATCTCGATGTCACCGGAATCGGCACGACCTGTCTTCGCCGGCACATCGATGCCGGGCTGCCACCGCTCGCGCATGCCCTTGCCCGCCGACGCGCGCAACGCGAAAGCCTTGAGCACACCCAGGAATTCGTCGACGCGTTCCGGATCCCGATGCGACGCCGCGATGCCGCGCACCGCCATGTGCAGCGCCGACGCCAACGGTCGTCGAAGCTCCTGATCCGGTCTCGCCTCGATCTTTCCCGTGCCCCACCCCCGCGCGCCGGCCGCTGATCGGAGCTGGTTCAGCAACACCGTCTTCCCGACGCCACGCAACCCCGTCAGTACGACGCTGCGTTCCGGCCTGCCGCGGGTGATGCGTTCGAGTACGACGTCGAAGGCGTCGAGCTGCTTGGTCCGACCTGCAAGCTCGGGCGGCCGCTGGCCTGCGCCGGGAGCGTAAGGGTTACGCACGGGGTCCATGAGGTCAAAGTAACAACACGACTAGGCGTTTATGCGGACATCTAGGTCGTGTCCTAGAGACCGCTATCGACGGCAATGAAGTTTCTCGGTGACTATCGACCTGTCTATCGCCGACCGTAGAGTGCGTTAGATCGGAAAATAGTGGTTGCATCGCCTTCCGAACCAGGTCTAGATTGGCGTTCGTGAAGAACATTCTCGTAGTACGCCGCCGTAGCGGGGTCTGATTCGGACCGACCCCTCGCTGCGGGTCAACGTGCTACCTCGGTCCTTCCTTCACATTTCGAGGACCACCATCATGAACGCTCTCACTGCTCTTTCGTCGCCAGACTGCTTCGCCGCTCGTTACGGATCCCCTCTCCCGCGCGACCTTCGAACTCAGGCACAGGACATGAACTGGACTACTTTCAGCCAGACCTTCACGTCGACCGCCGGCCCGATCCGACTCGGCAGTTGGGAAGCCAGTGCCGCACGGGGTGGCCGAACGACGTTCGACGCCACATTCGGTATCGGAGATGCCATCCACACCGCGTCGGCGACGACGTACGGGCCGATCGACGCGTTGACGTCGATGCTCTACGACCTCGGCTGTCACGTCGAGATACTCGAATTCCACCAGCAGACACTCACCGAAGGATCGACGGCCACCTTCGTCGCGTTCGAGTGCGACGGTCACCGCGAGTGGTCGATGGCAATCGAGGCCGACGCATCGCTGTCGTCGGTTCGGGCCGTCGTCGGTGCGGCGAACATGCTTCACCTGTAGAGCGATCTATCGCTATCTAGCCTACAAGCTATATAGCGATAGAAGTGTCTATGGCATCTCCATGGTCTGCGCGCGCTGCACCTCTGCGACCGCGCGGCGGATGTAGAGCTTGCCCGACGCCTTCCGCCTGACCAGCAGATCTGCCATCAGCAGCACTGCATGTTCGGGCCTCGGACGGGGGCGGCGTTCTTCGGTGTCGGCGACGCCCAACGCGCCGGTGAGCACCTCGACGAAGCCGTCGACGTCGACGCTCGGGTTCCATTCCGCCGCGCTGCGGACCGTCCGCGTGAGAGCGTCCTGAACGTCCTCGCCGGTCAGACCGTCGGGATGTAACTCCTCCAGCAACGACCTGACCATCTCCGCATGAACAAGACCGACCTGGGCGGGATCCTCGGACGTCAGCGTCTCGATCGCGTCGGCGAACGGCTCGACGGACCGTGCCGTCGCGGCAGCGATCGCGTCGTCGGTTGCCGCCGCGATGGTGCGTGCGGTCAGGGGCCAGTCGTGCGGCCAGTCGGAAGTCACGCGCAGATCATGGCAGGCCACACCGACAAACTTTGTACATGTAACCGGCGTTCATATTAAGTTGGTTCGTATGACTACCAAACGCGTCGTCGTCAACGAAGGAATGCGGCTCGCGGTGTTCGAGACCGGCAACCCGGACGGCGAACCGATCGTCCTGGTGCACGGCTGGCCGGATACCCACGACCTGTGGAGTCACATCGTTCCGCTACTGGCCGACGAGTTCCGCGTCATCAGTTACGACACCCGCGGCGCAGGGGAGAGCACGGTCCCCGAGGAGCAGTCCGCATATCGCCTGAGCAACCTGGCGAGCGACTTCTACGCGGTGATCGACGCCGTCAGCCCCGATCGACCGGTCCACGTGCTCGCGCACGACTGGGGGGCCGTCGAAGTATGGGAGGCGGCAGGCGAGCCTCGCGCGGCAGACCGCATCGCGTCGTACACGTCGGTGTCGGGGCCCAACCTCGATCATCTTGCCCAGTGGTCGCGGTCCCGACTGCGAAAGCCGACGTGGACAGGCATCAAGCAGGTGCTCGCACAGACCCGCGCCTCGTGGTACACGGTCACGTTCCACATTCCGGGGCTGTCGACGTTCCGCATCAAGCGACAGTTCGCGAAGGGATGGCCCGCGTTCCTGCAGGAGTTCTCGAACGTCGATCCCGCACTGGTGACCCAGAATTCGACGCTGTGGTCCGACGCGGTGAACGGCACGAACCGCTACCGCGCCAACATCGTCCCCCGGTTGACCCAGCCGAGGCAGCGTCACATCGACGTGCCCGTGCAGTTGATCGTGAACACCGAGGACGTCGCAGTTCGGCCGTTCCACTACGACGACACCGAGAAGTGGGTGAAGAACCTGACGCGCAACGAAATTCGCGCCGGGCATTGGTCACCCATCTCCCATGCGTCGGAGATCGCGAAGTTGACGAAGAGTTTTGCGGCTTCGCCACCCGTGCGTCAGCGCAGGTTCTCCCGCAACGTGGACCCGGCATAGTCGCGACGAAAAACGCCGCGCGCCTGCAGGATCGGAACGACGTGGTCGACGAACTCGGTGAGGCCATGCGGATAGAGCGGCGGCATCAGGTTGAAGCCGTCGGCCGCGCCTGCCTGCACCCAGGCCTCGATCTCGTCGGCGATGGACTCGGGCGTACCGATCATCGTCGCATGTCCACCGCCCGCCGCGAGGGTGCCGAGTAGTTCGCGGACCGTCGGCGCATCCTTCTCGACGATGCGCAGGATCGTGTCGTACCTACCGTGCGGACCGGTGAACTCCTCGAGCGGCGGCAGTGACGGTACGGGTGCGTCGAGTTCCCAAGTAGTGCAATCCTGTTCGACGAACATGCTCAACTGACGCAGCGACTGCTCGACGGGGAGTAGCGCGTCCAGTTCTGCTTTCTTCGCTTTCGCCTCGCCCATCGTCGATCCCACGTACGTGACGAGCCCCGGCATGATCCCGACCGCCGACGCGTCCCTGCCCGCCTCCGCGATCCGCTGTTTGACGTCGGCGTAGTACCTCGATCCGGACGAGATATCGTACGCCACCGCATAAATGGCCTCGGCGTATCGAGCCGCGAGATCACGACCCTGCCCCGACGCGCCCGCCTGGAACAGCACCGGCCTACCTTGCGGCGATCGTGGAACCGTCAGCGGACCGTCGGCGCGAAAATGCTTGCCGTCATGGTCGATCCGATGCACCTTCGCTGGATCCGCATACATTCCGGCGCGGTCGAGAACGAGCGCGTCGGCGTCCCACGTGTCCCACAATGCCAGTGCGACGTCGACGAACTCCTCGGCTCGTGCGTAACGCTCGTTCCTGCCGGGGATGTCGTCGAAACCGTGGTTCCGTGCTTCGGCGTCGAACATCGAGGTGACGACATTCCATCCGGCTCGGCCGCCACTGATGTGATCCAGCGACGCCAGCATCCTGGCGGCGTGAAACGGAGTGTAGAACGTCGTCGACACCGTCGTCACGAGTCCGATGTGCGTCGTCGCCCGCGCCATGGCCGACAGAGCCGTGATCGGTTCCAGGAACCAGGTTCCGGCGCCTGCGGGGTCGCGTACCGAATGGCCGTCGGCGAAGAAGACTGCGTCGAGCTTGCCGCGTTCGGCGATCTGCGCCAGTTCCTCGTAGTACGCGATGTCACCGAGGTCTTCGACCCGCGAATTCGGGTGACGCCAGGCAGCGGTGTGGTGACCGCAACCGAACAAAAAGGCGTTCAAATGCAGCATGATTCAGTCCTTGACGAGACCGCCGTCGACGACGAGGTTCTGCCCGGTGACCGAGCGTGACCACGGGGACGCGAAGAACAGCAACGCGTCGGCGAATTCTTCGGGCGTGACGACACGCTGCAGTGGGGTCGACGAGGCGATGAGGTCGAACACTTCGTCGGGTGTCGCGGCGCTGGCGTCCGTCGTGCGCAGGAGCCCGCCGGAGACCATGTTGACCGTGATGCCATCAGGGCCGAGATCGGTTGCGAGAGTGCGTGTCAGAGACAGCAGCGCAGCTTTCGATGCCGTGTAGTCGTGGTACGGGACCACCGGGTTCTGGAACAAGTTGGTGCCGACGTTCACGATCCGGCCGAAGCCTGCGGCGCGCATGCCCGGGATCGCGCGCTGCGTCGTCGTCAATGCACCCTTCACGGCCCCACGGAATTGAGAATCGAACTGTTCCCACTCGATCGAATCGGCCTTGCTGCGCGCGTCACCATCGAACGAGAAGTCGGCGAGCGCATTGTTGACGACCGTCGTGATCGGCGTGCCGAAGTGCTTCTCGGCCGTGGCGAACAGCGCATCCACCTGGTCCGCATCGGTGACGTCCGCCTGTACCGCAACGCCACCGATCTCGGTGGCCAGCTTCTCGGCTGCCTCCTGGCTGCGTCGATAGTTGACGACGACACGTGCACCGTGCGCCGCGAAGGCCCGCGCGATCGCGGACCCGAGACCGCGGCCGGCACCGGTGACCAGAACTGTTTGCTCGTCCAATTTCATGTGAATGCGCCTCTCGCTCATAGGCACAGCTCAGACATAGACATCCCTACGCTGGTGCTGGCCAGATCAGGTTCGACGGGTGTGTTCTCAGCCGCCGTGCAGCGGCACCCCGTGTCGATTGCCGAGTGTAGCCGTATCGGCCTGTATATCTCTTTCTAGCTTGATCACTAGAAAACGATATACAGCCCGATTCAGCCGAGAACCACCCATCCGTGCGGTGGCACGGTGACGTGTCCGCCCTGCACCGCAGCCTGGCCGGCCAACACGGGTCCGCTCAACCGGCACTCGACGCTGTCGTCGCCGAGATTGAGGACAACGTGGATCCGTTCCTCGCCCGCTGACGCGCGGTACGCCAGTGCGGTGTTGGTCAGCTCGACGACCTCCGTCCGTGCCGTGTGCAGCCACGAGTGTCGCCTGCGCAGGCCGATCAATTCCTGATGCAGATGGAAGATCGGCCACCCGTACGGGGCGAGATCATCCTTGTGCGACGGGAATTCGGGGCGAACCTCGTCGTCCCCGCCGACGCGTTCCTCCTTGGTGCCGCGAAAACCCTGCTCGTCGCCGTAGTAGATAGTCGGCGTCCCCGCGACGGTGAACAGGACGACGAGGGCGTGCGCGAGGTGCCGTTCGTCCGTGATGGTGCTGGCGATGCGATTGACGTCGTGGTTACCGACGAACGTGGCGGGAACGAACGCGTCGAGCCACTCGTTGTGTCGGCCCAGCGCATGGGACAGCTCGAAGAAGTTCTTCTCGGAGATCGCGCTCCAGATCGCCTTCCACAGCTCGTACTGTGTCACCGAGTCGAGTGCGCTGTCCGCTGCGATGCGGCCGTAGTCACCGTGAATGACCTCACCCAGGAAGTAGGCATCCGGAAAGGACTGGCGCACACGGGGTACGACCGATGCCCAGAACGACGTCGGAACGGCGTAGGCCGCATCCAGACGCCAGCCGTCGGCGCCGCGACTCAGCCAGTGCGACATGACGTCGACCACGTACTGCCGGACGTCCTCGTTGTCGTGGTTCAGCGTCACCAGTTCGTCGTGGCCCTCGAAGTTGCGGTGCCGACCGGAGGAGTCGAGGTGAAACCAGGACGCGGCCTTCGCGTCACCGGCCAGCGTCTCCTGAAATCGTGGAAAACGTTGTCCCACATGATTGAATACACCATCGAGCAATACCCGCATTCCGCGGTCGTGTGCGGCCTCGATCAGCGCGTCGACGTCCTCGCCGGTGCCGAGTCGTTCGTCGACGCGGAAATGATCGACCGTCTCGTATCCGTGTCCCTCCGACGCGAAGATGGGCCCCAGGGCGATTCCCGACGCTCCGAGTTCGACTGCGTAATCGAGCCATTCGACGATGCCACGCAGCTTGTGTTCGTCCGCCGACGACGATCCGTCCCAATTCCGAACGGGCGCACCGACGAAGCCGAGCGGATACACCTGCCACCAGATCGCGTGCTGGACCCACGCCGGAGCGGTCACGCTCGGATCACCGACTCACGGCCGAGCTCCGACGCACCGGCGTGGCCGGACAGACTGGTGACGAGATCGAATTCCGCAAGGATACAACGTAGTACATGTTCGACGCCTGCTTGGCCCGCGAGCGCCAGACCGTACAGGAACGGCCTGCCGAGAAGGACTGCATCGGCGCCGAGCGCCAGCGCCTTAGCCATGTCGGCGCCGGTGCGTACACCGGAGTCGAACAGCACCGTCAGTCGATCGCCCACTGCGTCGACGATCTCGGGTAGTGCGTCCAACGATGCACGTGCACCGTCGATCTGGCGTCCGCCATGGTTCGACACGACGATACCGTCGACGCCGTGTTCCAGCGCGGAGCGTGCATCGCCGACGGTGCAGATTCCCTTCAGCACGATCGGGCCGTCCCAGTGCTGACGCAGGAACGCCAGCTGCGACCAGTTCAGGCCAGGATTCGGGAACATCTGCGCCCAATGCATCGCGGCAGCAATGGGATTGGCGTCGACCGGCTGTTCGAGGCCCGCTCGGAACGCCGGATCCGACAAGTAGTTCTCGATACCGAGGTTCGCCAGGAACGGGAGGTAACCGCGATCGAGGTCGGCGGGTCGCCAGCCGAGAAGGGTGGTGTCGAGAGTCAGGACGAGCGTCGTGAAGCCGGTGTCCTGTGCCCGTCCGAGGAAGCTCAGCAACACCGATTCATCGGTGGGCCAATACAACTGGTACCAGCGGGGCGCGTCGCCGCCCGCTTCGGCGACCTGCTCGAACGAGTGCGACGCCTGCGTCGAGTGAATGTAGGGCACGCCGAGGGCTGCGGCCGCGCGCACCGTCGCGAGTTCACCGTCGGGATGCGCGAGGGTCTGGATCCCGACGGGCGCGATCATCAGCGGCGCGGGCAGTGCGGTGCCGAGGATCGTCGTCGCGTGGTCGCGTTGGGCGGCGCTCCGCAACATGCGCGGTGCGATGCGCCAGGCGTCGAACGCATCGCGGTTCGCGCGCGCCGTCGAACCGCTGCCCGCGCTGGCGACGATGTAGCCCAGGGCCTCGGGCGTCAGCGTGGCCGCGGCCTGCTCTTCGAGCGTCGCGAGATTGGTCGTGATCTCCGGCCTCGTATCGGTGAACATCCCCTGGGCGTAGATGCCGATCTGGTGGTCGCTGAAGTTCATGTTTCACACCGTAATAGGAGCGCGCAACCTCACCTGCCCTGTCGGGCGGTTTCACCCTCATCTGCCGGTGCGGACGCGGTCTCGGTCATAGCGTGAACACGCCTATGTACGACGTCGATCGAAGGGCCCGAGCATCATGACCGAGTTCCCAGGACTCGCCCACGTGGCGATCACCGTCTCCGACCTGGCCGCCAGTACCGCGTGGTACTCGCGACTGTTCGGCTCCGATCCGGTCCTCGACGAGGACGAAGAATCCGGCACCTTTCACCACACGGTGTTCGCCATCGGCGGTGGCATGCTGTTCGGCCTGCACACCCATCCCGGCCACGCCACCGGGGATCCGTTCGACGAGCACCACATCGGACTCGACCACGTCGGCTTCGGATGTACCCAGGATCAGCTGCAGGAATGGCCGGCGAGGCTCGACGAGCTGAGCATCACCCACTCCGGCATCAAGAACGCCCACTACGGCTCCGGTATCTCCTTCCGCGATCCCGACAACATCGCATTGGAATTCTTCGCACCTGCCTGATAAGGGTCATTCCTGCAGGCTCCACTCCCGCCTGATCGGAGGTGTCGGACGGGTGCTCTACGGTGTTTGCCGTGCCACCTCGCAGACGCAAGCCCGCCTCCACCACCGCCCGTACCGTCGGCGCGGGGAAGAGCGCTGCAGCGCGCAAGTTCAAGCAGGCGAGCGGCACGTCGACCGCTAAGAAGAAAGCCGCGCCGAGGAAGAGGGCCGTCCGCAAGACGGTCTCACCCGACCTTCGGCTCCCGGACCCGGGCGAGCGCGTCTGGGTCCTCGACGTCCCGTTCGAGGACCGGTCCCTCGCGTCGGCGTCGGGCGCCCGTTGGTACCCGGGGCCGCGGGTGTTCGCGTATTACGGAACCGAGCTTCCCGACGCCTTGGCCTCGTTCGAGTCGATGCCCTACAGCCTGCAGCGGTGGGTGGAGGACGACGCGAACGAGACGTGGCGCGACGAGGTCGTCCACGAGCGTTCCATGAAGCCGCGCGAGACGCAGCTCGAATCGGTACGACGGCATCTCGACGCTCTCGACCACGGTTTCCCGTACTTCGCACAGATGGATTCGACGGGTCTCGGTAAGACGCTCGCCGTGTGCGAGGCCGTCCGGCAGATGGACGATCCTGCGATCTCCACGGTTCTCGTCGTCGCCCCGAAGGGTGCGCTTCCCGGGTGGCGACGCACCATCGCCGACACCGAGGCCGACCCCGACCCGGCTGACCGGAAGCGGTGGCTTCTCGTCACCTACCAGTCGACGAAGAAGTTGCTGACGGTGCCCGAGGACACCGACCTGGGCAAACGCAAGAAGACCCAGAACAAGCGGACCATCGCGCTCGGCGAACTGCGGTTCGACATCGACGTCGTCATCGCCGACGAGTCCCACGCGTTGATGAACATCGAATCGCAGCAGTCGCAGATCATCTGGCGCTACCAGGAAGCTGCGCGCGCAGTGGTCTGGATGTCCGCGACGCCGGGCTATCAGCCGATGCACTTCGCGTACATGGCCCGGGCCATCGAACAGAGCCGCGGCAACGAGCCCATCGTCGACGACGACTCGCTGGGATACGCCGTCACCACCCAGTGGGCCATGTTCCTCGAGAACGCCGGATTCGCGCTCAAGGAGGGCAAGGCGGGCGGCCTCAAGTCGTGGCGGTGGGAGCCCGAAGACGCTGCCCGACGCGACCGCGACATCTCGACCATTCATCGGTGGCTTGCGGGCGGTGCGGTGCCGTGGTCCATTTCGCGGCCGTCCCCTCCGACGCCGCGTGAACCCCTCGGGCAGGAACTGACGGCTGCACAGAAGCGTCTCTACAACTCCGCGTGGGTCGACTACCGGAAGGAACTGGGCCTGCCGCTGTGGAAGTCCGTCGGTGGCAAGCGGGTTCTGCAGAAGAATCCCAGCACGCGAGCAGCGACCTTGCGGTTCCGGCAGAAGTGTTCGTACCTGCGGATTCCGGCGTCGGCAGACCAGGTCCGGTCGTGGGTCCGCGAGGGCAATCAGGTGTTCGTGTCGATGTTCTATCGCGAATCGGTGGCTGCTCTCGCCGAGACCCTGCGCGACGAGGGGCTCGACGTCGCGGTCGTCGACGGCAGCATGAGCAGTGCGGATCAGGAGATCGAGATTCGACGCTTCCAGACCGGTGCGGCGCGCGTGATCATCTCGACCACGACCAGTGCCATCAACCTGCACGCGGGCGAGCTGTTGCTACCCGAGCGGACGGTGTCGACGGCAGCGCCCCGCGTCACGCTGATCCACGACCCGCGCTGGACTCCCATCGACATCCGTCAGATCGAGGGACGCGCCAACCGCATCGACAAGGACCACAACCACACGACGTCGACCTGCTACTACGGCTTCGCCGAGGGCACGGTCGAGGAGGAAATGGTGCTGACGGGCATCGAGCGCATCGCGGATCTGGGGTCGATCGTCGGTCAAGCGGACCTGATCGATCCGGAGGCGTTTCTTGCAGCGAGAGCTTCACCCGCGTAGCGATTAGTCTGCGAAACACCATGAGTACCTCGCACCCGTTGTCGATTCACGTGCTCGGCCCGTTGCGTGCGCTACGGGACGGCAATGTCGTCGACCTCGCCGGCCCCGGCCGTCGCGCTGTCCTGACGCGACTGGCCCTGGCGAAGGGTGCCGTCGTGTCGACCGATCTGTTGATCGAGGACCTGTGGTCCGGCGAACCGCCACCGAAAGCACTCGCTGCGCTGCAGGTCCATGTCTCCAATCTCCGACGGGTAATCGAACCAGAACGCTTACCGCGCACGCCCGCGACGATTCTGATCAGCTCATCTCCCGGGTACGCGCTGAACCTTCCAGCCCACGCCGTCGACGCCTGGCACTTCGAGTCACTCCTGACGGACGCCCTGCGCATCACAGCCCACGACGAGCGGCTCGCGATTCTCGACACTGCACTCGGCGTGTGGGCGGGGCGGCCCTACCAGGAAGTGGCCGACACCTCCTGGGCTGCACCCGAAATCGCACGTCTCGACGAACTGCACCGCACTGCGGTCGAAGAACGCGCACGCACGTTGCTCGAACTGGGCGAGCCGCCGACCGCTGTCATCACCGCCTTGATTCACCACGTCTCGGAGAACCCCGGACGTGAACGTCCGGCGCACCTGCTCGCCCTCGCCCAGTATCGAGCAGGCCGCCAGGGAGACGCGCTCGACACCATCGGTCGTGCACGCACGTACCTCGCGAACGAACTCGGCATCGACCCAGGCTCCGAACTGCGCACCCTCGAAGCCGACATACTCGCGCAGAGCGCACATCTCGAGGCGCCGCGACGCGTCGACGCACCGGCGCTACGCTCGAAAACACCTGCTGCGCAGCAAGTCAACTGCCGACCCGACGAGACCGAGACGGTGCTGACCGTCGCGACGACGGTCGCCGCGGGCCAGGTCGAAGTCGTGTGGGTGGGTGGCGAGCCGGGGCAAGGGAAAACGACGTTGGCGTCGAACGTCGTCGAACAACTTCGGTCCGACGGATGGGCGACGGCGTGGGGTCGCTGCCGGGAGGTCGACGGCACTCCGCCGGGATGGCCGTGGGCGGACATTGCCGCCGCACTGTCGCAGCAGTTCCCAATGCCGTCGACCATCGAGAAACAACTACTGCCCCTGATGTCGAACGTCGAATCCATTGCGGTCGAGCCGTTCTGGCTGTCCAAGGCGCTCGCCGACTACCTCACACTCGTCGCCGACAACAGTCCTGTCGCAGTGATTCTCGACGACTGTCACCGTGCCGACGAGCTGACGATGCAGATTCTACGACACCTGCTCGCCGCGCTTGCCTCGGTGAAAGTTCTTGTCGTGGCGACGTTTCGTTCGTCCGAGGTCTCGGCCGAACTGGACACGACCTGGGCTGCGACGGCCGGTGCGGGATCGACGAAGATCCACCTGACCGGACTCTCCGCGGCCGGCGTCGCCGAGGTGGCGCGTCACTCCGGGTACACCGAGGCGAACCCCGCAATACTCCAGCTTCTTTCGGAACGTACGGATGGAAACCCCTTGTTCGTACGGGAATTCGCGCGTCTCATCCTGTCCGAGGGCTCCGACGTCGCACTGTCCGCCGTGCCCGACACCATCGGTGACGTACTGAGGCGTCGAATCACCCGGTTGCCGGGCGAGAGCGTCACGACGCTGCGACGCGCATCCGTATTGGGTCGCGACGTCGACCTCGGAGTGCTCGCATCGATGGGCGAACGATCCGAGGACGCGCTACTCGACGCGCTCGAACCTGCCGTTCTCGCAGGTCTACTGATCGAACCATCGCCCGATCGCCTCCGCTTCACGCACGCGCTCGTCCGCGACACCCTCTACGGCGAGCTACCGCTGATGCGTCGCACACGCTTGCACGGCGCGGCTCTGCGTGTGCTCGCCGATCGCACACCGAACGATCATGCCGCGTTGGCACACCATGCAATTCTGTCGGCCACCCCGTCGACGGCCATGGATGTTCTGCCGTACGCCGTCGACGCAGCCCGCAGGTACGAATCGCTCGGCTCACACCGAGAGGCACTGGCGCTGTGGCGCTCCGCGGCCGCATTGCACGCTCAGGCCGTCGACGCATCCCCGTCGTCGCTTCCCGATGTTCTCGCTCCACTCGTCGGATCGCTCGCACGGGCAGGGGACACCACGACCGCACGCGCCGAACGGCAACGCGCCATCGACATCGCGTCGGGCATCGGGCGTCCGGAACTGATTGCGGCGCTGACGTCGTGGAACGCACCGGTGGTCTGGTCGATCCGGTCGGAGGTCGACATCGATCGAGCGGTCGTCGACCACATCGAAAGTGCTTTGGATACAGACGATCTTGCCCCGCGAGATCGTGCGTTGCTCCTGGTCGCGTTGGTGTTCGAGATCGAAGGCGACGACACGGACGAGACCATCGCCGCGGCCACGGAAGCCGTCGACCTTGCCCGTGAAACCGGTGATTCCGCGGTGCTGTGCCGCGCCCTGAATGCGTTGGGCTACATCGCACTCGGACCGGATCTCGCGGATCGGCTACCTTCTATCGCGGACGAACTGCTCACCGCCGCGGACGGTGACGCGGCTTTCACTTCCCTCGCCTACTACTACGCCTTCTTGGCTCACTGCGCGGCAACCGAACTCGACGCTGCCGAGTCGAGTGCAGCCGCGGCGATCCAGCACGCCTCGGGTCATCAGCTCGGCGAGATGCTGGGCGTGCTGCAGATCTACGAAGCCGCGTCGAAGATCATGGCCGGCAACACCGACGCCGCGCTGGCCGAGTATTCCGCCATCGCCGAACACATGGTGGCAGGCGGAAACGCCGTCGCCTACTTCATTGCAATGATCGGAAGACTCGGCGTCGCAACATATCTCGACGATCTGTCGCCGATGGTGGACGAGCTGAGCGCTGTCGAGTCGATGCGGCCGCACAGCCTACGACTGCCGCTGATCGTCGCGCTGTTGGACCGCGGCGACGTCGAACAGGCCCGTCAGCTCTGGTCCGACGCACGACCGTACCCACGGGACTACTACTGGCTAGGCATGACGACGTATTCCGCGCACGCGGCCGCGCGGCTCGGCGATATCGACGCGTCACGTCGAATTCACGACGAACTGTTGCCGTTCGCGGGTCGAATCGGGGGTCTGAACTCGGGCGCGTTCTACGCAGGCCCCGTCGACTTCGCCTTGGCGGCAACGGCAAAACTCCTCGGCGACATTACTGCCGCCGAGGAGTTCGAACGTTCCGGAGATCGACTCATCGAGTCACTGCGTCGACGCGGCTCTCGGTGACCGCGTCGGCGTCGATGTTCTTTCTCTTCAGCATCAGCACGCCGATCGCGGCGATGGCGAGTCCGCGCGGAATTTCGATGACCAAGCCGGTCAGCACCGGCGCTTGCGGCAGGGGCACGAACAGGACCAGAGCACCGAGGATCATGACCACGCTGATCCACACCGGCACAGCCCGTGAACGCAGCAACGAGATGCCCATGAGCAGCATGCTCGCCATGAACGCGATGCCTGCGATCATCTGCAGGCTCTGGAATGCCGGGGCGGCGAACAGCGAATCGTCGTCGGGAATGAGGAAGTGGGCCACTTCGGGTCCCTTCGCGATGGGCACGGAGACGAACGCTTCGACCGTCAGGTGCGGCAGGATCACCAGCATGCTGGAGAAGAAGTAGAGGACGAAGCCGATCAGTCCGAGCAGGCCCGCCTTCTTCGACACCCAGACGTACACCGCGGGGAGGCCGAGGAACTGTAGAAGCGTTCCGATCAGAAGGAAGTACTGCGCGTAGGGGTTGAACGGTGCGCTCAGTGCTTCCACCGAATGCGCCCAGCCACCCACCACGGGGTGGAGGGTTCCGCCGATCAGATTGAGGACGAACGCGACGATCACGGATACGCCGCTCAGCCGGTACAGGAGTGAAGGTGTGATGTTCATGTGCGGAAGGTTGGCCCGGGCCACTTGGTCGCGACTTGGTGGGCTACACGTGCGCGCGAATGTATAGAGGGCTATACATTCGCGCGCACGGGCGCGTCAGCGCACCAGCTGGCGCACCTTAGGGTCACGTAGGTACAGCGCACCCCAGACGACGATCCCGACATAAACCGCAAACAGGACAGTGCTGAAGAGCGGCTTGTCGACCCGCCAGTTGGTGAGCACGGCGCCGCCGAGGTATCCGGTCAGCAGCACGGCACCGAGAAATGCGGTGCGCGGGACCAGATACAACGCCAGGCACACGAGCAGCACGACGCCGATGATCGGAAGCATCTCCTCGCGCAACCCGAGATCGACCGCGGCGTCCTGCACTTGCTGGACGTTCATCAGCTTGCTGACGCCGTCGAAGATCAGAAAGATCGCGAGGAGCGCCGTCAGCACCCAGCCGATACGGGCTGCGGTGCGGGAGTTCGTCGTCGGTGCGGTCGGTGCGGTCATTGTCTTCTCCGATGTGAGTGGGATGAAGTGGTTGCCAGTACCGACACCCGTCACCTCGATTTCTCATCGGCGGGGCAGCTCGCCGCCCGTGCGCGCGAATGTATAGAGGGCTACACATTCGCGCGCACGGGTGGCGAAGCCACCTCCCCTGAAATGTCCGCCGCCGCCAACATCGAGACGAGCAGTGGCACAACCTTCCTGGCGGAGATCCGGAACTCGCCCCGCGCATGCTGCTCGACGACGCCCGCCGAGCCCAGCGCCTTCAGGTGGTGATAGGCCTGCCCGGTGGATCCGAGCTCCACCGCTTCCTGCAGATTGGACGCGTTCGCCGGGCCACGCAGAAGCGTCCGCACGATCTGCAGACGGACGGGATGCCCCAGCGCGGCGAGCACCTCGGCGGTGCGCGCTACCGACAGCTCGAGAATCGCATCGGGTGAATATCCGATGGACCATTCGACGTCGCCATGAAGGTGCACGTCGCCCTGGTACGTAACCGACCCGCCCGACGGGGCAGCGTGTGGAGGTTTGCCGCGCCCCTCCAGCTCCGCCACCCGCGCTTCGAGGCGGTCCAGTCGCGCTTCGACGTCGTCATTCACACGACGCAGGCTATCCGGTCGAGAGCGTCGGACGAGCTCATGGCGTCGACGATCAAGCCCTGCTGCACGGTGAAGGTGTTCATCGCCTCTTCGTACCGATCGGCGGGCAGCCCGTCGACGAGCCATACCGCCGTCGCGATTGTGCCGTCGTCACGACGCAATTCCATTGCCTGCGTGAGGACTCCGGGGAGATTACCTCCCTTGAAGCCGAGGCCGAGCGTTCCCGCGGGTGCGGGCTGGTACTCGAGGTGACGCAGCACCGTGTCGGCGCCCGGCCCGAAGCTTCCGTCGCCGAACGACCTGTACAACGCCGTCAGTTGCTCCGCCGACCCGCGCGTGAAGAACTTCTCGACGCCCGCGGCCTGCTCGTCGTACGACGGGATCTGCACCGACGCACTGACACTCTCGCGGAACGGCTGGTCGAACGCCCAACGGTTCGCCGTCTCCCAGCGATCCCCCTCCGCGAGCGCAGGATCGAACAACGACAGGGAATCGCCGACGAGCGTCGGCACCGCGAACCCATCCCAACCACTGTCTGCCGCAGCATCTTTCAATGCATCGTCGCCGATCCGAAATCGGAGGTAGTCCGGAACCGCATTGTCGCTCTCCTGGATCATCGCAGTGACCATGTCGTCGAGCCGAGCCGTCGCATTCGGATCGGTTGCGCTGACCCCGTCGTTCGCGATTCCGAGTCGCGTCAACGCCGCCGGATGCGCGCCGCCGTCGGTCCCCGGCACGTACCAGCGCTCCCATTCCAACAGCGGTATCTGCTCGTCGGGATCGAGATCACCGTCGGCGACCGCCTTGGCGTACGCGCTGAGATGCACCACTTTCATCGCCGACGCCAACACCTGCTCTTCGTCCGGCCGGTGCTCGACGGTTCGGCCCCTGCCGTCGTCGATCATCATGCTGACGGTGTCCGGTGCCTGGTCGACAAGTCCGAGCCATCCCTCCTCGGTCGCGAGATCGGTCGACGTCACGGCCGCGCAGTCGTCGGACTGCGTGGAGACTTCTTCGGATTCCGCGGAAGTCGATGAACACCCGGTGACGACGAGGGCCGTGGCGCAGGCTGCAGAAAGTGTCGCGATCCGTCGCATGTCTTTCCCATCTGGTCGGCAATTCCGTAATTACGGATAACCATAAGAAAGACCGCCGGCTTACACAATGGGAACATACGTTCGAATGCGTGGTAGGCTGGCCGAGCCGTCCGGGACGCGTTCGCGGACGGCCCAGAACTACCGGCGTCACAGCACTACCGATGTCACAGCACTACCGATGTCACAGCACTACGGATGTCACAGCAAGGCGGTATCGAGCATGGTGGTACCCGACGAAACAGGCGGCGAATCCTTCGACGCCTCCGCGACGCTCCATCGATTGGGCGATCGATGGGCCGAGAGCGCTCCGTGCAGGTGCGCCCGCGGTCATGCCCTCGGCCCACGAACCGTGCTGGTCGGGTCGAGGGCATGCTCCTGCGGACGGGGTCACCACCGCACACACGAGTGCAGAACGTGTGGGCACGTGACGTTCACGCCCCCGCTCGGACCGCGGTGCGCGGACGCGAGTTTCGACTCCCGAGGCTCCGACCAGCACCGATGACGTCGTAATACAGAATCGATCACATGGACAGTAGTACGGACTTCGATCGTCTCCGCAGCGAATTCACGCGTTTCATGATGGCGTACAAGTTCGGGATCGACGAACTCATGACCAAGATCAACATCTTGAAGGAAGAGTTCACTCACATCCACCGCTACAGTCCGATCGAACACGTCGGGTCACGGCTGAAGACGCCCGAGAGCATCATCACGAAGGCGCGTCGCAAGAAGTGCCCTCTGACGCTCGACGACATTCGCAACACCATCGTCGACATCGCCGGTATTCGCATCACGTGCAGTTTCATCTCGGACACGTACCGCATCGCGGACATGCTGTCGAACCAGACCGACGTCACCGTGCTGGGGGTCAAGGACTACATCGCGAATCCGAAACCCAACGGCTACAAGAGTCTTCACCTCATCGTCGAGATCCCGGTGTTCATGAGCGACCGAGTACAACCCGTTCCCGTGGAGATCCAGATCCGCACGATCGCGATGGATTTCTGGGCGAGCCTCGAGCACAAGATCTTCTACAAGTACGACGGCACCATCCCCACGCCGCTACTCGACGAGCTGACCGACGCCGCCGAGAGCGCGAACCGCCTCGACGTCACGATGGAACGTCTGCACGACGAGGTCGCCGAGATCAAGAGCGCGTCGGATCGGCAGGACGACAGCATCCACCTGAACTCGATGCCGCCGTTGGCTCTGCCGGCGGAACTGTTGAGGTCGATAGTGGACACTAGCGCTATCTACGGCGACAGCTAGATATTCGTAGAAAGACCTACACGCTCGATCAACCGCATCGCGTCGTACGGTGCATATCCCTTCATGTCGTTGTCGAAATACGCGAAGACGTCCATCCCCGCCGAGGTCCAGGCCCTGGCACGCTCTGCCCAGACGTCGAGCGCAGCATCGTCGTACCCGCTCGCGTAGAGCTCCTTGTCGCCGTGCAGCCGGGCGTACATGAAGTTCGACGTCGGGGTCTCGACGAACGGATATCGACCGGCTGTATCCGCGACGACGAACGCGACGTCGTGCGCGCGGACCAGCTCGATCGCCTCCGCGCACGCGAAACTCTCGTGACGCACTTCGAGGGCGTAGCGGATAGGCCGATCGACGTCGTAACCGAGAGCGACCCGATCGTCGGTCAGCTTGTCGTCACGTTTGTCCGCCAGTGCGACGGCCTCCGACATCGTTCGGGGAAGCAGCTCGAAGAAGTTCGCCAGTGTGTCTGCGTCGAACTGCAGGTTGGGTGGGAGCTGCCACAGCACGGGTCCGAGCTTGCTGCCGAGCCCCAACACACCCGTCGCGAAGAAGTTCGCGAGCGCAGCCTCTACTCCCACAAGCCTTTTCAGATGCGTGATGTAGCGGCCGCCCTTGACCGAGAACACGAAGTCCGACGGCGTCTCGTCGCGCCACTTCACGAAGCTCGTCGGCTTCTGCATGGCGTAGAACGTTCCGTTGATCTCGATCGACGTCAGCCGTTCCGACGCGTACTCCAGCTCCCGCCGATGCGCGAGGCCTTTCGGATAGAAATCCCCACGCCACGGCGCGTACGTCCAGCCGGAGATGCCGATCCGGACTTCGGTCGTGGCCGAGCGTGGGGTCATGTGGAAAGCCTAGGCGCCTTCGGCAACCGTGCGCGGATAGTCGGTCCCTGGGCCAACTATCCGCGCACGGGCGCGAAGCGCACTACACCGGAAGCGACTTCTTTCCGGTCTCACGGATCGTCAGCACCGTCGCGACACCGACGGCACACACACCCATCACCCAGTAGGCGGGCGACATGGCGTTGCCGGTCGATTCCACCAGCTGCGCTGCGACGTACGGCGCCGTGCCGCCCGCGGCGATGGTGCCGATGTTGAATCCGAGGGACACGCCCGTGTAGCGCACCGCACGCGGGAAAAGCTCGGTGAACAGCGGGAACGCCGGCACCTGCACGACCCCGTTGAGCACCATGTACACGAAGTACACGATGCCGACGACGACGATGCTGGTGGTCGCGCCGAGAATCATGAAGGCAGGCAACGCGATCACGACGTACGCGAGATAGCCGGCGAGCAGAACGGGCTTGCGGCCGAACCTGTCGGTGAGCATGCCGCTGAGCGGGAACGTCGCACAGGCCAGCGCGATGGCGATCGCCGACGTCCAGTACACGGAGTCCTTCGAGAATCCGAGATCCTTGATGAGATACACGCTGAAGTACGTCAGACCGATGTAACCGGATCCATTCATCGCGATCGCGATACCGATGACGCGCAACACCGACAACGGGCTTCGCTTCACGACATCCGACAGCGGGCTCTTCGCAACCTGGTTCTTCTCGGCCATCTCCTCGAACTCGGGACTGTCCTCGAGCTTCAGCCGCACACGGAGGCAGATCACCGCGAGGGGCAGCGCCAGCAGGAACGGGATGCGCCAACCCCACGACGCCATCTGCTCGTCCGTCGTACCGAGTGTCACGAGACCGACGACCGCAGCCGCGACGGCGAACCCGAGCGTCGACCCGATCGGCGTGAACGAGCCGAAGAATCCACGACGGTTCGGCGGTGCCGACTCTGCGATGTACGTTGCGGCGCCGCCGATTTCACCTCCGGCCGAGAAGCCCTGCGCGAGCCGGATGACCACCAGCAGGATGGGTGCGAGGATGCCGACCGACGAGTGCGTCGGCAACAGACCGAGAATGCCGCACGCGATACCCATGCACACGACGGTGATGACGAGCGCGGATCGACGCCCGCGACGGTCCCCGAGTCGACCGAAGAAGATGCCACCGAGTGGGCGTGCGACATAGGCGACGCCGAAGACGGCCAACGTCGCCAGAATCGAGACGCCAGGACTGGTCGACGGGAAGAACAACGGCGCGATGATGACGGCGAGGAAGCCGTAGACCGCGAAGTCGTAGTACTCGATGAGCGTTCCGACGCCGCCTGCAATCGCGGCGCGTCGGGCCGTCGTCGACGAGGCCTTGCTCTGAGGCACGCTCTCGGCGGAACGTGCGGGGGGATGTTCCACGTTCGTCATCGGTTCTGTCCTTGCTGTGCGAGGGAATGTTCTCGAAGGAGTAGCTCGTACGAACCGCCGGCCTCGATCACCTGGACGGTTCGCGCGTTCGGGGGAGTGCCGACGAGCACTGCGTCGTCGGTACGCACTGTCGCGGCGCGCCAGTCCAGTGACACGGCGTCACCGGTCTTCACAGCCGTCGACACGCCGGGCACGGTGATGAGCGGCATGCCGTTGAAGGTCTCGCCGCGCCAGAAGCCGGGCGAGAACGACTCGGCGACAATGGCTGAGATGCCTGCATTGCGCAGCGCGACCATCGGCGGATAGTGCGGATGACCGTACCCGAAGTTGCGTCCGCCGACGACGATGTCGCCTGGACGTACTCGGTCGACGAACCCGTCGTCGTAGGCCTTCATGCACACGGACCGTAGGTGGTCGGGGTCGTAGGACTTGATGTTGGACACTCCGACCACGAGATCGATGTCGAAGTCGTCGCCGAAGACCCAGGCGACGCGGCCCTCGATGACGTCGGGCGGGGGTGGGTAGGCGCTCACCGACTTGCCTCCTGCCATTCCTGCACCTCACCGACGACGGCACTCGCCGCCACCGTGTACGGCGATCCCATGTAGATGTTCGCATCCGAACTGCCCATGCGTCCCGAAATGTTCAGTACGCCAGTCGAAATGCAGTTCTCTCCGGCCTGCAACGGCTTCTGGTACCCGAAGCAGAAATCGCAGCTCGACACCGCGATGTTCGCGCCTGCCGCACGAAGCACATCGAGAATGCCTTCGTCCTCGGCCTGCTGGTGCACCTTCTGTGACGTCGGCACGATGTTCAGTTCGACGCCGGGCGCCACGGTCCGGCCGTCGAGCACGAGCGCTGCGGCCCGAAGATCCTCGATCCGACCACTCGCGCAGGATCCGATAAAGGCCTTGGTGATCGGCGTGCCGGACACCTCCTTCGCGGTCTTCGTGTTCGCGGCGCGTGCCGAACCGGGCTGCACGACGCGGGGCACGATCGTCGCGAGGTCGATAGTGTGTCGCGCCGAGTACGACGCGTCGGCGTCGGGATAGACCGGCGAGAAACTGTCCCGCGCAACCTCGTTCGCGTACGCGAGCGAGATGTCGTCGGGCTCGAAGATCGCGGACACTGCACCGGTGAACATCGCCATGCCACAGAGACCCTGCCGGTGATCGATCTTCATCGACCGAGCGCCCGGGCCACCGAATTCCATGACCTCGTGGGCACATCCGTCGGCACCGACGAGATCGATGATGGTGTGCACGAGGTCGCGGCTGTCGACACCGGGTGCGAACTCGCCGACGAGGTCGAACCGCGTCGTCGTCGGAATGTCGACGTACAGCTTGCCGGTCACCCAGGCTTCGATGAGATCGCGTCGGATTCCCCATCCGAGCGCTCCGAACGCGCCGACGCCACTGATGTGCCCGTCGAAATGCACGAGGAAGTCACCCGGAATGGCAAGCCCCAGTTCGGCTGTCAGCTGATGTCCGATGCCTGCGCCCTCGTGCAACTCGATGCCGTAGAACTCGCACCAGTCACGCGTCACCTGGTGGACTTCGGCTTCCTTGTCGTTGTTCTTCGTCAGCATGTGATCGATGAACACGACGTAGCGGCTGGGATCGGACAGTTCGGTGATGCCGAAGTCGTCGCGCATCTGACGGAACATGACGTCGGTGTAACCGGGGAAATCGTACGCGATCATCCGCGCGGGACGAACGGCGTGATTCTCACCGCCCCTGACGGTTTCGGCGTCGCATGCCCTGCCGAGAATCTTCTCGGTCATCGTGTATCCGCTCACGAGATCTTCTCCGGGAGGTACTTGCGCTGCTGCGCCTCGACCTCGGAGAAGCCGATGAGGTCGACGAACTCGTGGTGCTGCAAGGCGTCGGCGCTGACGGACGCCGGGGCCTCGCCGCCGGCCAAGCGTCGCAACGCCTCTCGTGCTGCGCCCGTGGCTGCCATCAGGATCTGCGTGGGCAGGAGCGCGAGGCGCACGCCGATCCGCTCGAGAACCTCGGGTGTGAACTCACGCTCGGTCCACGTCGAGGCGGTCAGCGTCGCCATCAGCGGAACACCGACCTCCTGGTGGCACCGCTCCCACTCCTCGATCGTCGTGAACGTCTTCGTCACGGGCATGATCATGTCCGCGCCGGCGTCGACGTACGCCTGGGCGCGGCGGATCGCGTCGTCACCTCGTGCATCGGTACGGGCGATGAGCAGGACGTCGTCGGGAATGTTGTCGCGTACTGCGCGGATCTTGCCGGTGCCTTCCTCGACGGTGATGAGGTCGACGGGGTCGCCGACGCAGATCGGGCACGACTTCGGCGAGACCTGGTCTTCCATGAACATGCCCTGCACACCCGCGTCGACGAACTTCCTGGCGGTGCGCGCGGCGTTGACGGCGTTGCCGTAGCCCGTGTCGATGTCGGCGACCAGCGGTAGCGACGACGATTCGTGGATCGTTCGCACAGCCTGCAGGTTCTCGGTTGCCGTGTACAGCTCGGCGTCGGGCAGTCCGAGCGCCGCGGACACCGCGAATCCCGAAGCGCAGAGCGCGCTGAATCCTGCCTGCTCGGCAAGGCGAGCGGTCAAGCCGTCCCATACGCCGGGCGCGTAGACGAGTCCCTGCGTCGTGAGGTCCTTCAGGGTGGGGGCTGTCCCTGCCATCATCACTCCATTCCGTATTGCGGAACGCATTCCGCAGATCGCGAGAATGAAGCTAGAGTGGTGGTCGTCACATGTCAAGGCGGCTTCTCCGGAAACGCTGTTCGTATGATGACGAGACCTTCTTCGAGCCGACGAAAGAGTGAGCATCTGTGGTTGCGCCCATCGAGTCCGACGACCGGTCGGGCCGCGACATCGTCGGAGCCGTACTGAAGGCCTGCAGCCTGCTCGAGCACTTCGACGCGTCCAGGCCCGTCTGGACATTGAACGACCTGACCTCGACGAGCGGCATGAACAAGACCACCGTGCATCGACTCATGGCGACACTCATCCACGCAGGATGGATCGACCGCACGTCCGAAGGGTCGTATCGCGTGGCGATGCCGTTGTTCGAAATCGGTTCGGCCGCACTCGTTCAGCTCGACCTTCGCACCGCCGCCCGTCCGTACATGGAGGGCTTGGCGACGACGTTCGGCGACACCGCATTCCTGATGGTCCCCGCCGAGGAGGGCGCCGTGTGCATCGACCGGCTCGAGGGCCACAACCCTCTCGTCGTCGCCGGGATCAACATCGGATCGGTCATGCCGTACCACGCCGCCGCCGGCCCCATCGCGATGCTTGCGTTCTCGAATGCGTTGCGAGAGAGATGGTTCCGGCGCGAACTTCCGGCGTACACCGACCGCACACTGACGGACGCCACCGCGCTCTCCGAGCACTTGGATTCCGTTCGGGCCGCGGGATATTCGGTCAGCAATTCCGACTACCTGGACGGCGTCGCCGCCGTCGCGGCACCGATACTCGGACGTGACGGGACGGCCGTGGCGTCGATCAGCATCGGCGGACGCGTCGAGGCCTTCGAAGGGGACGCGCTTCAGGACAAGATCGACCGAGTGTGCGACGCGGCCGCGCGTCTCACGCACATTGCAGCGTCGCTGCCCGTGCGCGCATAGTTGGACTATGGACCAACTATCCGCGCACGGGTGGCGGAGCCTCCCGACCGTCGGATCTCTTCTCCTTGCCTGTGCGCTCGTCGGGGCCGACGCCGTCGCCGATCCGTCGAGACTGCCGACCCAGGTGCCCGCCGCCGCTGTTCCCGCGCTCGGTCTGACGGCCGAGCCCGCGCCCATCACAGCCGACATGGTCGCGGGCGTCCTGGACGGGGAAGAGTTCTCGGACTCGTCGTCCCGCACCTCCGGATGGGACGACTACCCGTATCTCCGCTACACGGTGACCTTCGGACCCGATGTCACCGTCGCGCAGATGGACTGGACCGGAACGTCGGTCAACCTGAACGATCTCGCCATGCACGTCCGCGCTCCGGGAACCGAGTCGTGGGGTCCCGCAGTGGCCACCGCGTCCCCGTCGACGCCCGGTGGGCCCATCGAGCTCACGGCGACGGTCGCGAACATCGACGGCACACTCGAAGTGATGATCGTCGACTCGCCGCGCGAGGACCGCTCGTTCGCGACCGACAACGCCGGACCCGATGCAACATTCGCGACGCCTGGCACGTACGACTTTGCGCTGCAACACATCACCGACACCCAGTACATCTCCCGCGACGACCCGGGTGTGTACGACGACATGACACGGTGGACCGTCGACAACGCCGAGAAATACGGCATCGAATACAGCATGCACACCGGAGACATCATCCAGAGCTGGATCAGCCCCGGGCGTCCGGACACGCAGTCGCGCATCGAGTTCGAAGCTGCGAGCGAGGCCATGAAACTGCTGGAGGACGCCGAGATCCCCCACGGCGTACTGCCCGGAAATCACGACAATCTATGGAACGTCGCAGGCAAGCTCGTACCGGGGATGCACGAGCAGAACCACGAGCTCTACAACGAATACTTCGGTCCGCAGCGATACGCGAATCAGCCGTGGTGGGGGGATTCCTTCACACCTACGGACAATTCGGCACACTACGACCTGATCGACATCGCAGGTGCCAAATTCCTGATGCTGTACATCGGGTACAACCCGCCCGAGAAGGTCATGCAATGGGCCGAGCGAGTGTTGGACGAGCACCCGGATCGCAACGTCGTCATCGGAACGCACTACTACCTCGACGAAGGCGGCGAGAAGAAGCTGATGGCCTTGGGTGACATCGGCGCGAGTTCGGGGCAGCAGATCTGGAATCGGCTTGTCCTACCGCATGATTCGGTGTTCCTCGTGCTGTCCGGCCACGTCGACGGGCAGGCGACCGTCGTCGACCGGCAGATCGGGGACACCGATCGCACCGTCGTTCAGCTGCTCGCCGATTACCAGTACTTCGAGGTCGACGGCGAACGCACCACGGGCTTCCAGCGACTGCTGCAGTTCGACCTGGACGGCGGCACGATGGCCGTCACGACCCATTCGCCGTCGCTCGACCGATTCGACGTCGAGAATTTCGATCCGCGACGGCGTTTCGTGCCCGAAGACGGCGAGTTCGTCACCGACTTCACGTTGCGGGCGGATGTGCCGAGGGCCGTGACGGCGCGGTAGGCGACACGACAAACGCGCACCGAATGGCCACACGCACGCCGAATAGCCAGCAATTCGGCGTGCGCCTGACCACTGCGTGCGCGTCTACCCGATCTCGCCGATTCCAAGACCTGACCTGGCGCGTCGATATAGCGTCGAAGCGTGTTCGCCTCGGAAGATCTGCTGGCCTTCGTCGAGGGCTCGCCTGCCGCAGTGGCCGTGCACGACCGCACCGCGTGGGTCGATCTCTACGCCCGGGACGGGGTCGTCAACGATCCGGTGGGGTCGCGGCCCCATCAGGGTCACGACGCGATCGCGCGCTTCTACGACACGTTCATCGCGCCGAACACGATCGAATTCCACGTCGAGCACGACATGGTGTCCGGGATGTCCGTCGTTCGGGACCTGTCGCTGACGATCACCATGTCGGCGGGCGCGGCGGTGACCGTGCCGATGCATCTGCGGTACGACCTGGTCGACGACGATGGATCGCTCGAGATCGCACGACTCGCCGCGCATTGGGAGTTGGCGTCCATGATCGGCCAACTGCTGCGCGGCGGATTCGCGGGAGTGCGGTCGTCGATCGCCCTGACCCCGCAGATGATCGGAAATCAAGGTGTGTCAGGCCTTGTCGGTTTCATGTCGGGCCTTCGATCCGTCGGCGCGAAGGGCAAGTCCGTCGCGGCAGACCGACTGCGCTCCGACCATGACGGCGCGACGTTCGAGAAGTTCATCGCCGCCGGACGAACCGTCAGCGCGACAGTTCGATGGGGTACCGAACGAGGTGTCGTGTTCGTGAACTTCGCACCCGGATCCCTCACCGTCGAATCCGTAACGCTGTTTCGCTGAGCCCCGTACGCGCACGTTTCAGCGAATGCGCAGGTTGCAACGTACGCATTCGCTGAAAGGTGCGCAGTCGGTGAGAACTGAGCAATAATCGACCCTCATGCAGGCGGCTGGCAGAGCGGCACTCCTCGTCGTGCTGACCGCTGCTGCGTCGGCGTTCGCGGCGCCGCTCACCCCTGGCGTGCTCGACGCACCGCCGTCACCTCCGCCGGTCGCAGCACCGTCGCCACTCCCGCTCACCCCCGAGCAGATCACGAGCCAGGTCGACCCGGCCGTCGTCACGATCACCGCCGAGTGGGGAACGTCGGGAGTTGCAGGGACGGGATTCGTCGTCGACCCGGCCGGTCTCGTCCTGACGAATTACCATGTCATCGAGACCGCAGCTTCGGTCACCGCGGTGGGCAACGGACTGATGTACGACGCATCGGTTCTGGGGTACGACAAGACGCGTGACCTCGCGGTCCTGCAGTTGGATTCGGCAGCAGGCCTCCCGGTGGCCGTGATCGGACGTTCCGCGGACGTGGCCGTCGGGGACGCAGTGACGGCAATCGGAAACGCTTCGGGCGCAGGGGTTCTCGTTCCGGCCCCGGGACAGGTCGTCGCGCTCGACAAGACCGTCACCGCGCAGAGTTCCGTCGACGGCTCACGCAACGAGCTGACCGGAATGATCCAGATCGACGCCGACGTCCGAGCAGGTGACTCGGGAGGGCCGCTCGTCGACGCGTGGGGGAGTGTCATCGGCGTCGACGCGGCAGGCCTGTCCGACGAAGCCAGGCTCACTCAGGCGCCGGAAGCGTACGCGATCCCGATCGACATCGCGATGACCGTCGTCGACCAGATTCGCGAAGGCCGTTCTGCAGGAACGGTTCACGTGGGCCCGACGCCGTTCCTCGGCGTGCAGGTCCGAGATGTGTCGGCCTGGAACGCGAACCCGTCACAGGGGGCCTCGGTCGTCGGAGTCGAGTACAACTCGCCTGCAGAACGGACGGGCCTCGTACGCGGTGACGTCATCGTCTCGTTCGACGGCCGCCCGGTCCGCTCGTCCGACGATCTCGCCGCGGAGATGGTGGGACGACGACCCGGCGAGATCGTCCGGCTGGAGTGGGTGACCACGACCGGCGTCCGGCGAACGCAGATGGCGACACTCGAAACAGGCAGTCCGACAGCCTGAGTCACGCCTCCAATACGGACAGAACGTTACCTGCCGGGTCGGTGAACCACGCGATCAACGGCCCACCACCGCGAAAGATGCCACGCTCGTCGGTGCCCATGTCCGGATACTGCTGGAACACCACACCTTTGGCCGTCAACGCGTCGACCGCGGCCTCGATGTCGGCGACGGGGAAGTTGAGAATCGTGTACGGGGCGGGCGTGTGCCCAGGCCTGGGATAGACCAACACCTCGGAGTTCTCGCTCAGGCGAAGATGGATCAGCCCCATCTCGCCGTCGACCACGGTCATTCCGAGTGTGTCGGCGTAGAAGGATCGGGCCGCCTCGATGTCGTCGACGGCGAATCCGGAGAACGGGGATCGGGTCAGTTCGAGTGTCATCGGTCCATGGTGCGCCTCGTCCGCGCGTATCGGGGCGCAAACGACGCATCACCGCCGGACCGCGAGTAGCGTTGACCAGGTGACCATTCGTCTCGGATACCAGATGCCCAACTTCAGCTACTCGGGTTCCGTGAAGGAACTGTTCCCCACGGTCATCGCGCAGGCGCGCGAGGCTGAGGCAGCAGGATTCGACACTGCCTTCGTCATGGACCACTTCTACCAACTGCCCGGAATCGGTGCGCCCGACGAGCCCATGCTCGAGGCGTACACCGCACTGTCCGGCCTCGCGACGGCCACCGACACCATCCAGTTGTCGGCTCTCGTCACCGGCAACACCTACCGGAACCCGGCGATCCTCGCCAAGACCGTCACGACGCTCGACGTCGTCAGCGGCGGCCGCGCTATCCTCGGCATCGGCGCAGGCTGGTTCGAGTTGGAGCACAACAGCTTCGGGCTCGAGTTCGGTACGTTCACCGACAGGTTCGAACGCCTGGACGAGGCGCTGCAGATCATCGAGCCGATGCTGCGCGGACAGCGTCCGACATTCGACGGACTCTGGTACCAGGTCGACGAGGCCATCAACGAACCCCGGATTCGCGACGACCTTCCGATCATGCTCGGCGGTGGCGGTGAGAAGAAGACCTTCGGCTTGGCCGCCCAGTTCGCCGATCACCTCAACATCATCTGCGACGCAAGCGAATTGCCACGCAAGGTCAAGGCCGTCGAGGCCCGGTGCGAGGAGATCGATCGCGACCCGAAGGACCTCGAGACCAGCTTCCTGGCGTTCGTGATCATCGACGAGGACGGCGACAAGGCCCGGCAGCTCCAACACGACTACTTGCTGTCGACGGGCGTCGACCTGTCGAACCTCTCGGACGACGACAAGGCAGCAGCCACCGATCGCCAGTTCTGCGGCACCCCCGACGACGTCGCCGAGCAAGTCCAGCGACGCGTCCTCGACCAGGGCATCGACGGCGTGATCATCAACCTGGTGACCAACGGACACCAGCCCGGCATCGTCGAACTCGCAGGTAAGACGCTGAAACCGCTCGTCTGACGTGCGTGGGAATGTATAGCGGGCTAAACATTCCCACGCACGGGGCGCAACAGCTGGCACGGGGGAACGGGCCGTGGCATAGTTCCCCCGTGGCACAGCTGACGACGAACGGGCACCGCGTGCTCGTCGCGAATCTGACAGGCGATTCGCTGCGCGCGATGTCGGGATCGATGGTCGCCTACGAAGGCGACGTTTCCTTCAAGAACGCGGGCATGGGTGGCGGCGGCGGACTGAGAGCCGCGTTGAAACAGAAGGTCGCCGGTGAATCCCTCTCTCTCATGGAGGTTTCCGGCCAGGGCACCGTCTACTTCGCCGTCGACGCACAGGACATCACGGTCGTCGAACTGGCCGGCGACTCGATGCACGTCGAGGCGTCACAACTTCTCGCACTGACGGGTCAGCTGAAAACCGAGGTGAAGTTCAGCGGCCTGCGTGGCGCGTCGTCGGGTCAAGGTCTGTTCACCACCGTCGTCAGCGGATCCGGCGCCGTCGCGCTGCTGTCGGCGGGTGGTCCGCTCATCGCACTCGCCGTCGACCCGCAGTACCCCCTCGTCGTGGACCCGGACGCCTTCGTCGCGCACCGCGGCCCACTGAACCAGAGCTTCGTCACCGACGTCACGTGGCGTTCCGCCATCGGCGGCGGCAGCGGTGAGGCCTTCTCGCTTCGTTTCGACGGCCAAGGCGTCGTCTACATCCAACCCGAGGAGCGCTGACGTGCCGCTCGAAGTCGTCAACAGCAAGGTCGTCAAGACAACACTCGCGCAGGGCCAGAACGTGTTGGCCCGCAAGGGCGCGATGCTCTACTACACCGGCGATGTCCGCTTCGTTCCTCATTCGATGGGCGGCTCGGCGGCAGGCATGCCGAGTCTGGGTGGGGTCGCGGGAATGGCCGGACGGATGATGTCCGGTGAACACGTCTCGATGATGGCCGCCGAAGGCCAGGGCGAGGTCTTCTACGGCCACGCAGGCCTGTACGTCGAAGTCATTCATCTCGACGGCTCGTCGCTGCTGACCGTCGAAGCCGATCGCCTCCTCGCGCACGACGGGTACCTGCAGACCTCGGTCGTGGCATTGACGTCGCAAGGCGGTGTCCGTGGAGCCGTGCGCGGCGCGATGACCGGCCAAGGTCTGTTCACCACCCAACTCAGCGGGCAGGGCACCGTCGCGGTTCTCTCACACGGCGGTGCGATTCCGCTGGAGGTCGGGCCGCAACGCCCGCACGTGGTGGTCGATCCGCAGGCGTACGTCTGCCACATCGGCAACATCCAGGTCGACATCTCGGCCAACGTGGGCTGGCGCGACGCCGTCGGCCGCGGAAGCGGTGAGGCGATGCAACTGAAGATAACCGGCATGGGCACCGTGTGGGTCCAGGCGTCCGAGCAGAAATTCTGAGGCCCTCATGACTACTTTTCCGGGTCATTCCGCGGGCTCCACTCCCGCCGAAGTGCACACTCCCTACACCCTCCCGGTCAACGACAACGTGCCCGGCAACGACTACGCCTTCTGCGTCGAACTGGCAGGTCAGCCGTGGTTCACGTCGAAGGGCGCGATGATCGCGTATTACGGCAACGTGCGGTTCGAGCCGCTCGGACAGACGTCGATGCCCGCCATCGTCGCCGCGCGTTTCTCGTCGCCGCTGTACTCGAACGAGTGGGTTCTCGCGCAGGGGCAGGGGAAGCTGATCCTCGGTGACCGGGGCTTCAACATCAACTCCTACGACCTCGACGAGGGCAACCTGACGATCCGCGCCGCGAACCTCCTCGCGTTCGAGCCGACGCTCGATCTGAAGCAGTCGATCGTGCCCGGGTTCCTGACGCTCCTCGGCACCGGGAAGTTCCTGGCGTCGTCGAACGGGCAGGTCATGTTCGCCGAACCGCCTCTGCGCATCGACCCCGAAGCGCTCGTCGGATGGGCCGATTGCCCGTCGCCGTCGCATCACTTCGACGCCGGGTGGATGCAGAACTTCCTCGGTGCGGCCCGCGGATTCCTCGGCGCGAACAGCGGTGAGGAGCGGCAGTTCGACTTCACGGGCGCCGGAACCGTTCTCATCCAGTCCAGTGAGAAGGTTCTCGACGACGGTCACCTGCTCCGCCACATCGAGTCGCAGACCGTCTCGTTGGGGCAGAACAGTCTGCGGGCGCTGCACCAGACCATCGGGTCACGGCTGCAGCAGTAGTGCGGCTGCGCCGGCCGTGCCCAGCCGCGCACCTTCCAGCGAACGCGCAGGTTGCAACGCGCGCGCCTGCTGCAACCTGCGCAGATCAGGGGTGAGGTCGAGGCCGTGACCGTAGCCGCGCACCTTGCAGCGAACGCGCAGGTTGCAACGCGCGCGCCTGCTGCACCCTGCGCAGATCAGGGGTGAGGTCGAGGCCGTGACCGTAGCCGCGCACCTTTCAGCGAACGCGCAGGTTGCAACGCGCGCACCTGCTGCAACCTGCGCGACGGAGAGCGATCCGAGGTGCGCGTCGGCGTACAGCGAGCGCACACTGGAGACATGACCAACAACGGACCTTTCGGAATCGACCCCGAGGACTTCGATCGCTTCGCGAAAGAGGCGAGCGACGGACTGCGCGACGTCGTCGACCAGGTGGGCAAGTTCTTCGGTGGGGGTGCGACGCGGACGGCGCCCGAACCCCCGAAGCCCACATCACCTGCCGACGGCGTGTGGGCCATATACACCGTCTCCGAGGACGGCGCCGCGCTTATCGACCAGCTGTACGCGACGGAACTCGACGCGCTGCGTGCGCACAAGGACAACACCGATCCGACGCGCAAGGTGCGGTTCCTGCCGTACGGAGTGAGCGTCAGCGTGCTCGAAGACTAGCTTCGACGGCGTCTGCTGCACGCTCGATCCCGCCGTGCGCTCTGATGTCGGCGCTGATGCCTGCCAGTCGTGCGGCGATGTCCGGCGAGCCGGCGACGTTGTCCACGGCCTCACGCAGAGCGATCGCGGTGGCGTCGCTGTCGGCGAGTTGCACTCCGACGCCCAGCTCCTCGAGCATCGCCGCGTTCCCGAACTGGTCGACGGCCTGAGGAACGGCGACGGTGGGCACGGCGAACCACAGCGCCTCGGTGCACCCGCCCATACCGGCGTGCGTGACGAACGCCGACGCGGCCGCCAACACCGTCAGTTGCGGAACCTGTTGATGCAGTTCGACGTTCGACGGCACCTCACCGAGTGACTCCGCGTCGACGCGGTAGCCGATCGCGATGACGACGTGCCAATCCGAGTCACGGAACGCGTCGATACACAGGCGATAGAAGTCGGGGCGTTCGTTGAATCCGGTGCCGAACGAGACGAGCAGCACCTTGCGTCCGTCGGCGGGAGGCGTCCAGCATCGGTCGTCGAGCCGAGCCGGGTCGAGACACGGCCCGACGAACTGCACCGAGTCGGGAACCCGATCGGCATTCGGCTGCATCGCGCGAGGGATCAGCGACAGCACACTCTCCGGATACGTGATCCACTCCCACGGATCGGCTTCGATGTCGTTGTTTCGCAACCACTTCGCGTAGGTGTCGCGGTAATCCCTTCCTGCATCGGACTGCCGGATCGACTCCAGCACCTCACCCATCTCGTCCTCGTAGCCCCGCCACGCGACATAGGTCGGCGAAAGCTGCACTGCCGGAACACCGTAGCGGCGTCCGAGGATCGGAGCGGCAAGACCGCCTATGTCGTACAGCAACAGATCCGGACGGTCGACGTCGTAGAACTCGGTGAGAATCGGGAACGATCCGATCGCCTCGTCGAGAAACACCCGCATCGCCGACGCCGGATCTTCGGGCCAGTCCGCTTCACCCTGCGGCAGGATCGAATTGAACGACACGAGCTGAGCACCAGCAGGTTCGACGACGTCGGCCATCGATGCACCGACCGCGTACGTGAGACGGTGTCCGCGTCGCACCAGCTCGGCGATCAGGCCGAGCGACGGATAGATGTGACTCGGCGCGGTACAGCCGATCATGGCGATGTGCATGAGAACCGACGCTAGCGTTCGACGGCGTCCGACTCCACCGATTTACGACTCTTCTCGTTCGCCAGGAGATCCAGCAGGCCCGGAAAGCGGTCGTTCACGTCACGCCGTCGCAGCGTCACCTTGCGACTGTTCCCGCGATCCACCTGGAACACGAGACCCGACTCGCGAAGCACCCGGAAGTGATGCGTCAGAGTCGATTTGGAGACGCCGAGCTCGAACGACATGCACGTGCGCTCGACGCCGTCGCCCTCTCCCACGAGTTCGGTGATCACTCTGCGGCGCAACGGATCCGACAGTGCCGACATGACCGATCCCAGCTCCATCTCGGACACGTCCGGGTGGCCGTCTTCGTCCGGCATTCGGGGCTCCTTTCAGTCGCCATGTGCACGGATTGCATCATACCTTCCGATCTGCTGTCATAGGTACGACAATTCTCGTACCTAGGGGGATCTGTGCTCTCGAAACCGACGCTCGCAGTCGTACTCACAGCTCAGTTCGTCATTCCGATGTCCATCGCAGGCACAGCGATCGCACTTCCGCGCATCGCCGCCGATCTCGGTGAGAGCCCAGGACCGCTGCAGTGGGTCGTCAACGGCTTCAACCTCGCGTTCGCCTTGTTCACCGTGGTGTGGGGCGCCGCGTCGGACCGGATCGGGCACCACATCTCGTTCCGCATCGGTGTGGCAGTGACCAGTCTCGCGGGACTGGCCAGCGCCGTTGCCCCGGACCTCCTCGTGCTCGACATCGCGCGAATAGTGGCCGGAATAGGTGCCGCTGCCGTTCTCGTCGGCGCAACGTCGATCCTGTCGAACCTCTACTCGGGTACCGCGCGTGCGACGGCGTTCGCCGCGTTCGGCACCGTCAACGGACTCGGCCTCGCTCTCGGCCCGACGATCGCGGGCTTGCTGGTCGGGCATTTCGGTTGGCGCTGGGTGTTTTTCGCACAAGCCGTCGTCCTTGCCGTGGCATGCGCGGGAACGAAAGCGATCCCCGCGGTCCGAGCGCGGACGTCGTCGGGCCTGGACCTGTCTCTGCTCCGCAATCGACTGTTCCTGGGTCTCTGCCTGGTTCCGGTTGCAGGCGCCATCGGGTTCGTCACACTGCTGACCTACCTGCCTGCAGCGATGAGTGGCATCCGTTCCACGACACCAGGCTCCGCGGGACTTCTGATGCTCGTCATGACGGTTCCCGTTCTCGTCGCGCCTGCAATCGTCGCGCGGGTGATCACGTCCACCCGTGTCGGACCGCTCGTGATCATTCACACGAGCCTTGTCGCACTCGTGATCGGCACCTTGGGCATGCTGCTGCTCACCCCGGGCGGTTCGATCTGGTGGATTCTGCTTCCCATGACGCTGCTCGGACTCGGCTTCGGATTGCCGATCGGTCTCGTCGACGGCGAAGCCCTCGCCGCGGTGCCCGCGCACAGCAGCGGCACGGCGGCCGGAGTGCTCAATCTGTTTCGCATCGGCGGGGAAGCCCTGTTCGTCGCTGCCTACGCCGCCCTCCTGACGCACCTCGTGCGCGGCGCGATGCCGGATGATGCGCGGGCCGACGCCACCGCCGCGGGTGTTCCGGGCTTCCCTCACGAGTACGCGACTGCGTTCGCGCACACGGTGACAGTGCTCGTCGTGCTGCTGATCGGCGTAGGCGCTGCCGTCGTCGCCCTCACTGGCCGTGCCTGGTCTGTACGCCGAGCCGAATCCGTAGTGTCCGAGCAGTGAATGGATCGGGCACGGTAGGTTGACCCCACATCAACCAGCGAGGAACAGACACAGCATGCGGGTCGACGGGCGGGATATTCCGGTCAGCGGGAGCCTGCTGCAGCCTTTGAATCGGCGCACGAGCGACATCCTGCGTCTCGTGCTGTCGCTCGTTCTGCTGGCCGCCGTCATCGCCGGGTCGCTGATCACTCGCGGGCAGTGGGACGCGCTCGAGAAGTCGGTGTCGAACATCGTCGGTGTCCTCAGCCCCGACCAGTCCAACCTCGTCTACCTGTTGTACGGCGTCGCGATCCTGGCTCTGCCGTTCGGCATTCTGATCGGGTTGATCGCGCGTCGGCAGTGGAAGCTGCTGGCCGGGTACGCGGCCGCAGGACTCATCGCGGGTCTGGCGTTGTCCATCACCGGCACCGGAATCTCGACGCCCGCATGGCACCTCGACGTACCCGACCGCCTCGACACGTTCCTGTCTCAATTCCTCGACGACTCCCGGTGGATCGCCATGCTCGCTGCGGTCCTGACGGTGTCCGGCCCCTGGTTGCCCGCGCGATGGCGTCGGCTGTGGTGGTTCCTGCTGTTGGCGTTCGTCCCGATCCACCTGTTCGTCAGCACCGTCGTGCCTGCGCGGTCGCTGCTCGGCCTGTCGGTCGGCTGGTGCGTCGGCGCGATCATCGTGCTGTTCGTCGGCACCCCGGCACTCGAGGTTCCGCTCGACGCGGCCGCTCGCCTGCTCGCCGAGCGGGGCCATCCCGTCGACTCGTTCCGCGTTCTGAAGCCCGCCGGGCCGGGACCGCTCGTGCTCGCCGCGGCTGTGCGCGGTGCGGAACCGAACATCGTCGTCGAGATGTACGGGCAGAACCAACGCAGCGGGGGCGCTCTCCGGCAGGCGTGGCGCTGGCTGTCGTTCCGCAACAGCGAGAGTGCGCCACTGCACGCGTCGATGCGACGAGCCGTCGAACATCGCGCTCTGATGGGTATCGCCATCGGTGACCTGGGCGTGGCCAGCAGCAGACCGCTGGCGGTTTCGGCGCTCGCGCGCGGCTGGGCGATGTACGCACACACCGCGCCGCGCGGTGTTCCCGTCGACGAATCGTCGGAGGACGCACTGGCCACCAGTATCTGGAAGGGTCTGCAGATACTGCATTCGCATCAGATCTCGCACGGTGACCTGCGCAGCGCCGAGCTCAGAGACGACGAGGGGACCGCACTGTTCGGCGGATTCTCCAATGCCGAGCTCGGCGCGTCGGACGCTCAGATGCAGTCCGACGTCGCGCAGCTGTTGATTTCGACGTCGGCACTCTTCGGTGAGGAACGCGCGGTCCGCATCGCCATCGACACGCTGGGCACACAGACCGTGCTGACCGCGTCGGGACGACTCACCCGTTCCGCGATTCCCGCGCGGGTGCGAAAGTCCGTACCCGACGGCACCGGCGTGATGAACGCGGTACGCGACGAGGTGGTGAAGCAGACCGGCACCGACGAGATTCGCGCCGAGCAGGTCACACGTTTCACGCGAAACCAGATCATCCAACTCGTCCTGCTGATCGGACTCGTCTACGTCGCCTACCCGTTCATCAGCGCAGTCCCGACGTTCGTCAGCGAACTGCGGACGGCCAACTGGTGGTGGGCTCTGCTCGGACTCGCCGTGTCGGCATTGACGTACATCGGTGCCGCCGCGGCGTTGTGGGCGTGCGCCTTCGGCATGGTCAGCTTCAAGAATCTGACGATCATGCAGGTGGCCAACACGTTCGCGGCGACGACGACGCCCGCAGGTGTCGGCGGCCTCGCGCTCAGCGTGCGATTCCTGCAGAAGGGCGGGCTCGGCGCTGTCCGCGCGACGGCCGCTGTCGCACTGCAACAGTCGGTCCAGGTGATCACGCACGTATCGCTGTTGGTGTTCTTCAGCGTGGTCGCGGGCACGTCGGCCGATCTCGCGCACTTCGTTCCGGATCCGACGGTTCTGTACCTGATCGCCGGTGTCGCACTGGGCATCGTCGGCACGTTCATGTTCGTCCCGACGCTACGGCGGTGGTTGCGCAACGCCGTTCGTCCCCAGCTCACCGAGGTGTTCGGTGAACTCGGACTGCTTGCCAAGGACCCCAAGCGATTCCTGCTGATCGTTCTCGGCTGTGCTGCAACCACACTCGGCGCCGCGCTCGCACTGTGGGCCAGCGTCGAGGCATTCGGCGGCGGAACCACATTCGTGACCGTCACCGTCGTGACGATGATCGGCGGAACGCTCGCATCGGCCGCGCCCACGCCCGGCGGCGTCGGCGCCGTCGAGGCAGCACTGATCGGCGGCCTGGCCGCCTTCGGCCTGCCCGCGAGCGTCGCGGTGCCGTCGGTGCTGCTGTACCGCGTCCTGACATGCTGGCTCCCGGTCTTCTGCGGTTGGCCGACACTGCGCTGGTTGACGCGCAAGGACATGGTCTGACGTGACCGACGGCCGTCGGCGGAAAGTCTCGAACGCTCGACAGCGGACTGTTTCGACACGACAAGCCAAGTGCGGGATTCGAATGAACACTCGAACCCGGCACTGGTACGGTTTCTTTCATCGGGTCGGGGCCGATACGACATGATCGAGTGATCCACGGATGATCCCGTGGTGCACATGGTCCTAGAACGAGAGGCCACATATCGGTGGGCGACATTCTCCCGTCGCGGTCGGCCACGTTCGACCTGCTGACCGGTGACCGATCGTGGTCCCCTGCACCAGACGATCAGCGATGGGCACGTCTGCTCGTCGGCGCGATGACTCTCTCGTTCGGGCTGGCCGGAATGCTGGTCATTCCGTCGGGCCAGTTCAGTACCGGTGAATCGATCTTCGTAGGACTTGCCACTCTGTCGACCGTTCCTGTCGCCGTGGCGTGGTGCCTCGGCAGTTGGCCCAGCCCGCGTCTCGCCGCCCTCAACGTGCTGTGGGCCGACGTCGGAATCCTCGGTGTCCTGCTGGCTTTCGAGTCACCGTTCGCCGCGATGCCCGGGTGTGCGATGTTCGCCGTCATCGCCGTGTTCGCGATCGTGGCGACCTCGCAGCAGATGCTGGTCCTGCATCTGGTGTTCTCGATCGGGGCGCTCGCCGTCTTCGCCGTCCTGTCGGTTCTGGACGGAATCGATCCGTGGTTGGCCGGTTCGCGGTGCGTCACGTTGGGCGCCCTGTTCGTCGTGCCGTTCGCGGTTCGGCCGTATCTGCACGACCTCCGCAGAAAGGCCGAGGTCGCGCTACGAGACTCGTTGACGGGCTTGTTCAATCGTCGCGGACTGTTCGAGGCCGTCGAGGAATTCAACGAGTCCGTACCGGACTCGCCGCGCGAGGACATCGTGATCGGCGTACTGGTCATCGACATCGACGGGTTCAAAGCGATCAACGACCGCTACGGCCATCCCTCCGGTGACGCGGTCCTGGTCGACGTCGCGAACCGGCTCCGCGGTGCCGCGTCGTCGGACACGGTCGTCGCCCGGCTCGGAGGCGACGAATTCGTCTGCGTCCATGTCGGATCCAGAACCGACGTCGACGGTATCGAGCGGCGGATTCGGGCCGCGCTGGAGGAAACCGTCGACGGCCCACCCTTCACGGCCAGTGTCGGCTCGGCCGGGGAAGCCGCGACCCGGGGGGACACGACCGGCGCGCAGCTTCGCAAGTTGATCGCGATCGCCGACATCGACCTGTACCGCAGCAAGGTTCACCCGCAGGCGCTGGTGCCCGTGCACCGAATCGATCCACTACAGGTACGCGACCGAATCGACTCGATGATCGCGGCAGGCGGCCCGAGCGTGGTGTTTCAACCGATCTGCGACACCGCGACGACCGATATCGTCGGTTACGAAGCGCTGTCACGCTTTCCGTTCGGTCACGGGTCGCCGTTGATCTGGTTCCGCGACGCGTCGCAGGCGGGAATCGGGCCCCGTCTCGAACTTGCTGCCATCGACGAAGCGCTTCGCGCCATGGCCACCCTGCCGCCCGACGCTTTCGTGTCGATCAACGCTTCCGCCGAAACCATCAGAACCACCGACCTTCTCGCCCGGCTCTCACCGCACGTCTGCTCACGCACGTTGTATCTCGAGATCACCGAACACGAACGCGTCGACGACTACCGTTCGGTTGCGCGGTCGGTCGAGGGCCTGCGCGCCGCCGGGGTTCGTATCTCGGTGGACGACGTCGGCGCAGGGTTCTCCGGTCTGCGCCAAGTCGTCGAGCTGAAACCCGATGCGCTGAAGGTCGACATCTCTCTCGTCCGCGGTATCGACACCGACCCGACCCGCAGAGCCGTGGCCGCCGCGCTCGCGAAGTTCGCGCACGACGTCGGCTCCACTCTCATCATGGAAGGCGTCGAGACCGCGGGCGAGTTGCGCGTCGCCCTCGAACTGGGCGTCGACATGGTGCAGGGTTTCCTCACCGGTCGCCCCGAGGCGCCGAGCGCGTCCTGAGATGTTTCGTTCGTCCTAGACGTCGGCGACCGTGAACTTGGTGAGGCTCGGCGCGCCGGCGAGCAGCGGAGCGAGGTCGGTGATCTTGCCTGGGCCGGCTCGGAATTCGCGGTACTTCGCGTCGGCGTCCGACGACTCCCACCGCTCGTAGGCGATCCAATGGGTCTCGTCCGCCTCGTCGATCAGGACGTCGACACCGAGGCAGCCGTCGAACGCGCGGGTCTCACCCAGCACGCGGCCGAGCACGACCTTGGCGTCGTCGAGAATTTCGGGCTTCAGCTTCAGATCGAGCAGTGCGATCAGTGCCATTTTCTCTCCTCGTGTGCGAACGGTGTCCGCCGCTCACACTACTGTTTCTGCACAGGGTCTCGAAGAACTTTCGCGTCGCGAGCGAACGTGCGCACCTGCTCGTCCTGCCACACGTGGGCCGGTACGCCGCCACCGAGAAGCTCACGAGCCAAAGCCGGTTCTTGCGCCAGCGGGACGTCGCTGCCTGCGATGACGACGTTGCCGTAGCGTCGGCCCTTCAGCATCGCAGGATCGGCGACGATCGCCGTGTGTGGAAAAACCGAACCGATGGTCGACGCCTCCCGCCGCGTCCGCTGGAGGTCCCGGGTGTCGCCACAGTTGACGACGTACACACCGCCGGGCGCAAGGACGCGTCGGACATGATCGGTGAATTCCTTCGTCTGCAACGCCTCCGGCGTGGTGCTGCCGGCGAACACGTCACGGACGATCACGTCTCGACTGTTCTCGGTGAGCGTCTCGGTCACCTCACGTGCATCGCCGACGCGAATGCGCAGCAGCGGTGCGCGCGGAAGATCGAACCAGTCGCGGACGAGTTCGGCGAGCCTGCCGTCCAGTTCGACGACCACCTGCCGCGCGTCCGGGTACACCGCGGCGAAATACCGTGCGAGAGTGCAGGCTCCACCGCCCAGATGCAATGTTCGCAATCGCGATCCCGGAAAGTCGTGGTACCGAACGAGTCCGGCCATCCACCGCATGTACTCGAAGTCGAGCTGGGTGGGGTCGTCCATGTCGATGTGCGAACTGGGCACACCGTTGATCTGCACGGTCCAGCCGTCGGAAACGAGTGTGTCCCTGATCAATTCGCACGTACCGGTGTCGATGTCGTAGACGCCTGCCGTCGGACCGGCCGAATCCTTCTTCCTAGGCATGCGGTTCCAGCGCCGGCGGCGTCATCGTGTCGGGGCGCTCGGCCCGATTCGGTAGAACAGTCACCCTGTCAGTATGCGACTACGCCCGTCGAGGTGGCGAGACCTACTCGTCGTCGCCCGGGAACGCGACCGCGCGGTACCCCCATCAGGGGGTAGTCCACTGTGTCGCCGGTCACATACCTTCCTCGTACTGGTCATCGAGCCAGCACTGTCCACGAGGAGTGCAATGAGCAATATTTCCAAACCCGACGTAGCCGCCCCCGAGCGACCGACTGCGTCCGGACCGACCACCAGCGTTCGCCGAGTCGCGTTCGCGAGCGGAATCGGGACGACGATCGAGTTCTACGACTTCTTCATCTACGGAACCGCAGCCGCTCTCGTCTTTCCGACGGTATTCTTCCCCGCGCTCGGCTCGACAGCAGGCACCGTGGCGTCCTTCGCGACGTTCGCCGTCGCATTCGTCGCGCGTCCTGCGGGCGCAGTGTTGTTCGGGCACTTCGGCGATCGGATAGGTCGCAAGAAGACCCTCATCTCCACACTGCTGCTGATGGGTATCTCGACATTCGTCATCGGACTGCTCCCCGGTGCCGAGACCATCGGGGTGGCCGCGCCGATCATCCTCGTGCTCCTACGGTTCGGACAGGGTTTCGCCGTCGGTGGCGAATGGGCTGGGGCCACACTGCTGACAGCCGAGTACGCACCCGCGAACAAACGCGGCTTCTACGCGATGTTCCCCCAGCTGGGACCGTCCGCGGCATTCGTACTCTCCAGTGCCACCTTCCTGGTCACCGGAGCCTTGCTCGGCGACACCAACCAGACGTTCCTCGACTACGGATGGCGCATTCCGTTCCTGTTCAGCGCCGTACTGGTTCTGATCGGGCTGTACATGCGACTTGCTATCGAGGAGACACCGATCTTCCGCGCCGATCGACAGCTCCGCGACACCCAAACCGATCGACCGTCGCGTCTGCCGTTCTTCGATGCCTGGCGTGTGCAGAAGAAAGAGATCCTGCTTGCCGCCGGCGCGTTGGCGTCGTTGTTCTCGCTCTTCTACATGGGCACCGCCTACCTCACGAGCTACGGCACCAAGACACTCGGCTTCGATCGCCCGTTCGTCCTGATCACAGGCATCGTCGCGGCCGTCGTCTTCGGCCTGGCAACTGCGATCTCCGCGGCCTACTCCGATCGCATCGGACGTCGCCGGGTGATCATGACGTCGTGCATCGTCGCCGTCCCGTGGTCGCTCGCTCTGTTCCCACTGCTGGATTCGGGATCGGAGACGGCATTCGTTCTCGGAATGTGCATCACTCTCCTGATCTTCGGCATCGCATACGGTCCCACCGGCGCACTGCTGCCCGAGCTGTTCCAGACCCGTTTCCGTTACACGGGAGCGGGACTCGGCTACAACCTCGCCGGGGTGCTCGGCGGTGCCGTTCCTCCGATCTTGGCCGCGCCTCTGACTGCGTCGTTCGGCAGCATGTCGGTCGGCGTCATGCTCGCTGTGCTCGCCCTTCTGAGCATCGTGTGCACCAAGGCGCTCGTCGAGACGAAAGAAGTGAACATGGCCTGACGCTCCACCAGCGACTCCCGTTCTCGCCGCGTCGGCGGTCAGGACGGGAGCCGTGCCGTCCAGACGGTCTCGACGGCGGCCGAGCAGTCCAACAGCCGCACTGCCTCCGTGCGCAGGGTGTCGGTGGGACCGACCCAGCCCAGCACCCGCACCGCCGCGTCGGCGATGGTCTTCGCGTACTCGACGGCGGGGACTCCTCGGCCGTTCTCGGCATCGGCCCTCCCGTTCACGACGGTCTCCACCAGGCGAAACGGCAGTTCCTCGGTGCCGGGGAGTGCATCGACGCCCAGCTCGGATGCCGTGGCCGAGGCCAGCGACGCGTAGATGTTCATGAGCGCGTACCGGTGCTGCCGGAAGGCGTCGAACCGATCCGCCCTCAGTTCCGGCAGGAGATAGAGCGCTCCGAGGTTCCAGGTGGAGCGAGCCAGCTGATCCGCGTCGAACAGCACGAGGGCGTACATCTTCACCGCCGCCGACGCGTCGCTCTCCGCCACCCCGCGACCGACAGCCAACGGCTCGTCGACGGTTCCGCCGAGGAGTGCGTCGAGGATGTCGTCCTTGCCCGCGAAGTGGTGGTACAGCGATGCCTGACGAAGCCCGACCGCGTCGGCGATCATGCGCGTCGACGTGCTCGTGTATCCCCGCGTCGTGAACAGCTCGGCAGACGCGTCCAGAATCTCCTCGCGTGCCGTGTCACCCGGGCGCTTCTTGGTGCTGAGTCTCGGTCGGCCTGCGCCGGTGGTGGTGGCCATGTGCTCATCCTGGCATCGAATCGCCTGGTGTGAAGTTTCTGTCACCGGGCAGAAACGTACGAAACACAGATGTTTCACGACGGCACACGTTCGCTACATGCTCGTCACCCAACGAGCGATCCCGGACGGAAAACTATCGAGTGACAGAAACCCCCGCACCGGCAGCGCAGACGGGCGGTCACTCTCACTTCCGTTCAGGAGACACGTATGAGCTCGACTACTCTGCCCGCACCCGAGGGGCCGTCGACATCGACCACGAGCGATCACTCCGACCTCGTCGGGCTGGGATACGAACCGCAGCTTCATCGTTCGCTCGGGAAGTTCGCGTCGTTCGCTGCAGGGTTCTCGTTCGTCTCGATCCTGACGACGATCTTCCAGCTCTTCGGACTCGGCTTCAGCTTCGGTGGTCCCGCCTTCTTCTTCACGTGGCCGCTGGTGTTCCTGGGTCAGTTCATGGTGGCACTGAACTTCGCCGAACTCGCTGCGCGATACCCGATTTCGGGCGCGATCTATCAGTGGTCGAGGCGCATGGGCGGTGAGATCGTCGGATGGTTCGCCGGCTGGTTCATGATCATCGCGCAGATCGTCACGGCAGCGGCAGCGGCCATCGCGCTGCAGGTAGTACTACCGAGCATCTGGAGCGGATTTCAGATCGTCGGCGACGACACCGCCCTCACGTCCCCGAGCGGCGCTGCCAATGCCGTCATCCTCGGCTCGGCCCTTCTGGTGCTGACGACGACGATCAACTGCATCGGCGTCAACTGGATGTCACGGATCAACAGCATCGGCGTCACCTGCGAAATCGTCGGTGTCGCAGCGGTAGTGCTCGTCTTCTTCACTCACGCCGAACGTGGACCGCAGGTGGTACTGGACACCGGCTCCGCAGGCGCCGAGCCCGGATACATCTGGGCGTGGATCGTCTCGGGACTGATGGCTGCCTACGTCATGGTCGGATTCGGCTCCGCAGGTGAACTGGCCGAGGAAACGCACAATCCCCGACGCGTCGCACCGCGCACGATTCGCTTGGCGCTGTCGGCCTCCGCGCTGGGCGGTGGACTGATGATCGTCGGTGCGCTGATGGCCGCTCCGAGCCTCACCGATGGTCGACTCGCCGCCGAAGGCCTACCGTACGTTCTCGATTCGATCCTCAGCTCGCCGTGGGGAACCGTTCTGCTGATCGACGTCGCGATCGCCGTCTTCATCTGCACACTCGCGATCCAGACCGCTGCATCCCGCCTGATGTTCTCGATGGCGCGCGACGGCCGACTGCCCGCGTCGAAGTTGCTGTCGACGGTGAACACACGGACCGGAACGCCCATGGCGCCGTCGGTTCTCATCGGAATCGCCTGCGTCGCAGTCCTTGCGGTGAACGTGGGCAACGCAGCGATCTTCACGACGCTGACCAGCGTCTGCATCGTTTTGATCTACCTCGCCTACATGATGGTCACCGTGCCGCTGCTCGTTCAACGTCTGAAGGGCTGGCCGCGCGGCGGTATGCAGGTCGACTCGGAAGGCACGAAACTGTTCGGCCTCGGAGTCCTGGGCATCCCCGTCAACATCCTCGCGGTGCTGTACGGCGGTCTCATGGTCGTGAACCTCTCCTGGCCGCGCGCCGAAATCTTCAACCCCACCGGGGAATTCCCGATACTGCAGTGGGCAGCACCGCTCACCGTCCTCGCCGTCGTCGTCGTGGGCATCGTCTGCCTGCCGCGCGGCAAAGCACACCCGAAGCCCGTCACGATCGGAGCCTGACACCCATGAACACCGCAACGACTCACGCCGCCCGAGACCATGCCCGAGCGCAGGCCGCGGCGATCACCGGGCCTGCCGCGCCCGAGGGCATCAGCGAACTGACCTGGTCCGAAACCGTCCCCGGTGGTCGCTACACGACGAAGGTCCTGGCACGGGGTACCCGGCTCCGCCTGCGCGACGTCGACGGCAATGCCTGCGCACACCTTCTTCTGTACCGCGCGGACGCACCGTGGGAACGCCTCAATGCTGCTGACACGGTGAAGGTCCCGTGGCAGGCGTATCTCGGTATCGGTCACCCGCTTCTGTCCGACCAAGGCCGGGTACTCGCGACCGTCGTCGCCGACTCGTCGGGACGCCACGACGCGTTCTGCGGCACCACATCCGTTGCCGCCAACGACGCGAAATACGGAAGCGGAGAACTGCATTCGTCCTCGCCGGCCGGACGGGAGCTGTTCACCGTCGCAGCGGCGAAGCACGGTCTGGAACCTCGCGATCTGCCACCGTCGATCTCGTTCTTCCACGGTGTACGCGTCGAGGCCGACGGCGCGTTGACGGCGACGGGCAATGCGAACGCAGGAGCGGAGATCGACCTGCTCATCCATCTTCCGGTCGTCGTGCTGCTCGCGAACACGGCCCATCCGCTCGATCCGTCCCCGACCTTCGACACCACCGCACTCGATGTGCTGGCGTGGGATGCATCGTCCGAACTGAACGACTTGTTCAACACCGACCCCGAATATCAACGCGCGGTGTGGAACACCGAAAGCGCATGGACCGCAGCGAAAGGCACACGATGACAACGACACTCGGAACCGTGATCCTGGACGAGATCGCCGACGCCAGAGCACCGTGGTCCGCCGTCGTCGCGGCCGGTGACATCCTCACCATCGTCGACCTGCACGGCAACCAAGCCGTCGACACGTTGGTGTACTCGGCGCACGATCATGCCGTTCGATACTCGGCGGCAGCGACCGTCGTCGCCCAGAAGAATCTGTTCCTCACCACCGGAACCGTTCTGCGCAGCGACGATTCCACCGCGCTGATGACCATCGTCGACGACGAGGTCGGCAACCACGACACCGTCGGCGGCGCCTGCTCGCAGGAATCGAACACCCTGCGGTACGGACACCACACCGCGCACCAGCACGCCTGCGTCGAGAACTTCCTGATCGAAGGCGCCAAATGGGGCCTCGGCAAACGAGACCTGGTGTCCAACATCAACTTCTTCATGAACGTTCCCGTCGACGCCGACGGCACCCTCGGGATCGTCGACGGCCTTTCCGCCCCCGGTAAGTCGCTGTCGCTGCGCGCCGAGATCGACACACTCGTCCTCGTCTCGAACTGCCCACAGATCAACAACCCGTGCAACGGTTTCGACCCCACGTCGGTCCGCATGATCGTGAGCAGGCCATGACCGGTACCAAGATGACCGTCGTACGCCCCGGCATGCTGACGACGGTGCAGGACTGGCCGGGACGCGTCGGCTACTGGCAGGTCGGTGTGCCGCCGTCGGGACCGATGGACGACCTGTCCTTCCGCCTCGGCAACGTCGCCCTCGGAAACCCCGAGGGCGCACCGGGTCTCGAATCCGCTATGGCCGGGCCGGCGTTGACGTTCGACGCGGACACGTACGTCTGTGTGACGGGTGCGGACACCCGGGTACGCGTGGACGGCGTACGGGTCGCACAGTGGCGTCCGGTGCTCGTTCCTGCCGGAGCCGTCCTCGACGTCGGCATGACCGACGGCGCGGGCCTGCGCGTCTACGTCCTGATCCAGGGAACGATCGACGTCGAGCCGTACCTCGAGAGCGCATCGACGTTCACGCTCGGCAAGTTCGGAGGCCACCGCGGCGGAACCATCGGTGAGGGAGACGTTCTGGAGATCACCGGTGCCACCGACGACGCCGACCGCGTCCGATCGATCCCGATGGAACACCGCCCCGTCCTGACGACGACATGGGACATCGCCGTCACCGAAGGGCCGCACGGGGCACCCGAGTTCTTCACCCGCGCCGACATGGACACGCTGTATTCGACGTCGTACGAAGTGCACTTCAACTCCGATCGCACGGGTGTCCGCCTCATCGGACCGAAGCCGGAGTGGGCGCGACAGGACGGCGGAGAGGCCGGCCTGCACCCGTCGAACATTCACGACAACGCCTACAGCGTCGGCGCACTCGACTTCACCGGTGACACACCGATTCTCCTCGGACCTGACGGTCCGAGTCTCGGCGGATTCGTCTGCCCCGTGACGACCGTGGCCGCGGAACGCTGGAAGCTCGGGCAGTTGAAGGCGGGAGACACCGTCCGCTTCGTACCGATCAGAGCGGCGCACGCCGCCTCGTTGGGCACGCTCGGAGTCCAGCGACGCGCGAGTATGCCCGTCGTGTTCTCGAGTGGGGGCGACGGCGACGACGGCGTCCTCGCGCGTCGCGAGGCGGAGACCTCGGTGACGTATCGGCGCTCCGGTGACGACAACGTGCTCGTGGAGTACGGAGACATGAAGCTGGACCTGACATTACGTGCTCGTGCGCATGCACTGCACCAGCGAGTCGAGGCCCTCGCGCCGAAGGGTCTGATCGATCTCACGCCGGGGATCCGTTCGCTGCAGGTCAAGGTCGATCCCGACGTACTCCCGATCTCGACACTGATGGGTCTGCTCTCGGAGATCGAGGACGACCTGCCCGCCGCGTCCGAACTCGTGGTGCCGTCGCGTCACGTGCGGATGCCGCTGTCGTGGGACGATCCGTCCACCCGTGAAGCGATCGCGCGCTACATGCACGGCGTTCGTTCCGACGCGCCGTGGTGCCCGTGGAACATCGAGTTCATCCGTCGCATGAACGGATTGAACACTGTCGCAGATGTTTTCGACACCGTCTTCGCAGCCGAGTACATGGTGCTGGGTCTCGGTGACGTCTACCTGGGTGCGCCCGTCGCGACTCCGTTGGATCCGAGGCACCGACTCGTCACGACCAAGTACAACCCGGCGCGCACCTGGACACCGGAGAACGCCGTCGGGATCGGCGGAGCCTACCTGTGCATCTACGGCATGGAGGGGCCGGGCGGCTACCAGTTCGTCGGCCGTACGACGCAGGTGTGGAATCACCGGTACCCCAGCACGATCGCCCCGTTCGAGAACGAGAGTCCCTGGCTGCTGCGGTTTTTCGACCGGATCTCCTGGTACCCGGTCGAACCCGAAGAGCTGATGGATCTGCGCGCGGACACCGCGGCCGGGCGGGGAAACGGCGGTGTCGAAATCACCGACGGCGAGTTCTCGCTCGCCGACCACGAGCAGTTCCTCGCGGCCCATGCGGATTCGATCGACAGGTTCCGCGCGACGCAGTCCATCGCATTCGACGCCGAGCGCGCGGCGTGGTCCGCGGCGGGCGAATTCACCAAGAAAGGCGGCACCGATGCTGCAGCATGAGATCGCCGAGAAGGTGCGTCGGGCGTACAAGCGCATTGCCGAGGTCGACCGTCCCGAAGTCTGGATCACACTCCGGCCCGAGGACGACGTGCTGGCCGACGCAGCCGCCGTCGACCCGACCCTGCCGCTGGCCGGGATGCTCGTGGCGGTCAAGGACAACGTCGACGTCGCAGGCTTGCCGACGACCGCGGCATGCCCCGAGTTCGCGTACACGCCCGAGGTGACGGCAACGGCCGTCGCACGACTCGTCCAGCAGGGCGCGCTGATTCTCGGGAAGACGAATCTCGATCAGTTCGCCACCGGTCTCGTCGGCACCCGCAGCCCGTACGGTGCGGTGCGGTGCGCGTGGGATCCCGAGCGGGTGTCGGGCGGATCCTCGTCGGGCTCGGTGGCCGCCGTGGCGCTCGGTATCGTGGACATCGGAATCGGCACCGACACAGCCGGTTCCGGACGCGTTCCGGCAGCGTTCCACGGAATCATCGGCATCAAGACGACGCTCGGCATCGTCCCGACGACCGGCGTGGTGCCTGCATGCGCGGACTACGACTGCGTCACCGTACTCGCATCGGATCTTGAGACCGCCACGCGCGCAACACGTGTCATGACCGGTTACGACGCGTCGGACCCTCGCAGTCGCACCTGGCCTGCCGACGTCCGACTGGCCGCGTCGCCGACACCCCGTCTGGCGGTTCCCCGCGCGGAGGATCTCGCGGCACTCAGCCCCGAGTACCGCGAGGCGTTCGACCGGACGCTCGCGTCGCTGAACGGCGTCACCTACGCAGAGATCGACATCTCCGTGCTGCTCGACGCCGCCGTCCTGCTGTACGACGGTGCGATCGTCGCACAGCGCTACTCCGCGGTCGGGGAGTTCCTCTCGGGTGAGCCGGGGAGCGCGGATCCCACTGTGGCGCAGATCGTTCGGAATGCCGCGCAGCCCGCTGCGCATCGTTACGTCGACGAACTCGGTGTGCTCGCCTCCGCGAAGCGGACGGCATCGGAACTGCTCGACGGGTTCGACGGATTGCTCCTACCGACGACGACCGAGCATCCGACCATCGCTGCGGTGCAGGCGGACCCGGTCGGTATCAACCGTCGGCTCGGCACGTTCACCAACTTCTGCAACCTGTTGGACATGGCCGCCGTCGCCGTTCCGGGCGCACCGACGACGGAGGGTCATCCGTTCGGCGTCATGGTCGTCGTGCCCGGCTTCGCCGACCAGGTGGCCGTCGACGTCGCCGCTCGGGTGTCCGATTGCGCTGCACCCGTTCTCGTCGACGACGGTGTCGATCTGCTGGTCGTCGGTGCGCATGTCCAGGGCTTCCCCCTTCATCACCAGCTGACCGACCGCGGTGCGCGCTTCGTCGGCGAGGTACGCACGTCCGACGCGTATCGACTCGTCGATCTCGGCACCACCCCGCCCAAACCCGGCCTCGTACGGCACGGTTCCGGTCTCGGCGCACCCATCGCGGGCGAGCTGTATCGGATGTCCGCGGCGGGCCTCGGAACGTTCCTCGCCGGGCTGCCTGCACCGATGGGGCTGACGTCCGTCGAACTGTCCGACGGCCGCTGGGTCACCGGATTCGGTTGCTCGTACGAGGCAGGGGAGGCGGGCGTCGACATCACCGAGTTCGGCGGGTGGCGCTTCGCACCCGTGCGCGGAAAGTCCTAGCCCAGGCCAACTATCCACGCATGGGTGCGTCAGCGCACAGACGAACGGCAAGGAGGCCGAGCACCGTTCCCATCACGTACCGCTGAATCCGCGCCCACGTCGGTCGGACCGCCAGGAACTGCGCGATCGTGCCCGCGCCCATCACGATCAGTGCGTTGATCGTCACCGCGACGAGAATCTGCACTCCGCCGAGCACGACGCCCTGCACGAACACATGTCCGGCAGCAGGATTCACGAACTGCGGAATGATCGAGATGTACATGACGGCCATCTTGGGGTTCAGCAGATTCGTCACCAACCCCATCGTGAACAACCGGCGGTTCGAATCCTGCTGCAGCCCTGACACTTCGAAGACCGTCGTCGATCCTCGAATCGCCGACACGGCCAGCCACAACAGATAACACGCTCCGGCGATCTTGATGGCCGTGTACAGCGCGGGAACAGCAACGAACACCGTCGCCAACCCGAGGTTGGTGGCCACCACGTACACCACCAACCCGAGCGCGACGCCGCCGAGCGACACAAGCCCCGCGTTGCGACCCTGAGAGATGCTGCGGGACACCAGATACACCATGTTCGGCCCAGGAGTGAGCACCATCGCCAGCGCGACAGCGAACACACCCATCACCGCAGTCGTCGTCACCATGCCATCGACGATGACAGTGTTCGGACCCGTTGTATCGGGCCAGTTTCACGATCGTGGACGGGTGCGTCAGCGCATGGCCGCAATCACCTGGGCGAACGCCTCCATCCCTGCCGCGGTGGGGTGCAGGGGCGCAGCCGAATTCGCCGGCACGACGCCTTCGAGATAGCGCTGATCGGGAGCCGCACACGCGTCGTGACCCACGCTCACGGGCCGGACGTCGGCGAATTTCGCGTCGTGAGACCGGGCCTCGGCGGCGAGGGCGTCGTTCAATCGATCGACGCTCGCCTGCAGGTAGTCCGCATCCCGCGCCCACACGGGCTGGGTGCCGTAACAACCACCGGGCTGGACGTACGTGCCGTAGCCGACGACGACGATCTCCGCGTTCGGCGCTCGGTCGGCGATCGCGTCCAGCACGTCACCCCATTTCGGTGCGGCAGCGGCGATGGCGTCGGCGATGCTGTCGTTGCCGCCCGCGGTGAGCGCGTCGGCACACGACTCCCCGTTCGGCTCGGGGGAGAAGTTGACGCATCCGCGCGCGGCGGAGACCAGGTCGACGTCGTTACCGCCGATGGTGATCGTGACGAGGTCCGTGTCCTGGGACAGGGCGTCGAGCTGAATGGGGATCGGACCGCTGTTGGTCTGCTGCGGGGCGACCGTGATGTTCTCCGATCGCGCACCCGAGCAGGACACGTCGACGAACGTCGCCGCATCGATCAGCCGAGCCAGAACATGGGGATAGTTCGCATCGGATTGCAAGCAGCCGGGCGTCCCGGTCGAATTCGGAATGAGTGGTCCCGACGCAGCGGAATCTCCGAGTGCGACGTAGTCGACCGCCGGAGGGGTCGGGGCCGACGCGCCCGATTCCTGCTCGGCACTGCACCCGACGAGTACGAGTCCTGCCAGAAGTCCTACCGCTGCGCGACGCATGATTCTCCCAGGCTACCGATGCGAACCAGCGCCACCGCGCAGGTTGCAGCGAACGCGCACGGTGCAACCTGCGCTGCCGGTGGAACGTGCGCGGAGAACGCGTTGCACGGATTCGCAGCCAAGTCACAGGCAACACGGGCTGCCCATTCGACGACGGCGCCGGTACCCTCGACCAGGTTCACCGCATCCGTAACGTAAGGACTACCACCGCATGATCACGAATTTCATCAACCTCATCCTCGGCAGCGTCGGATCCATCTCGGCCGGCAGCAGCGGCTTCGAGCTGGCTCCGGGAGTTCTCCCCTTCGGTCTCTGATATCGGAGTGATCGTGGGGAACGATCTCCCCATCTGCGTCACGTGCGGCGTCCAGTATCCGCTGGACGCCGACCGTGCGCAGTGCCCGATCTGCGAAGACGAGCGGCAATACGTCGGCTACGACGGCCAGCAGTGGACGTCCCTCGCAAAGCTGCGGCGCGACGGGTACACCGTCGACATCCACGAGGAAGTTCCCGGGTTGTGGGGGCTGGCGACGGCACCCGACTTCGCCATCGGCCAGCGCGCGCTGTTGATTCCCGGCCCCGGCGGAAACGTGCTGTGGGACTCGATCTCGTACATCGACGACGCGGCCGTGCAGCGGGTCACCGAACTCGGCGGCATCTCCGCCATCGCGTTGTCGCACCCGCACTACTACAGCTCCATGGTCGAGTGGAGTCGCGCGTTCGACGACGCCCCCATCTACGTGCACGAGCGCGACGCACCATGGGTTCCCCGACGCGACAACGTCGTCCTGTGGTCGGGAGACGCGAGAGACATCCTCCCCGGACGCACTCTGATCAACGCGGGAGTCCACTTCGCCGGCGGCACCGTCATGCACTGGGCCGACGGCATCGACGGCCGAGGTGCGCTGTGCGCCGGCGACATCTTCACCGTCGTCGCCGACCGTAAGTGGGTCGGCTTCATGTACAGCTACCCCAATCTGATCCCCGAGCATCCGGACACGATTCGCCGAGCGGTGGACCTCGTGCGCCCGTTGGCATTCGAATCGCTGTACGGCGCGTGGTGGGATCGGATCATCACTCGCGACGCGCACGACGCGGTGTTCCGCTCGGCGCGACGGTATTTCGACCACATCGGAGTGCCGACCGACGGGCTCTGACCCGTCACCGACATCGTCGACGGTTGACCATCGGAATCCAGGGGTATGAGGCACTGCATGACCGACACCGATCACACGCATAACGACGAGCACGCCGACTCGGCCGACCCCGCCACCGTCGACACCGACAAGGACTCGAAAGGCGCGGATTCCGACGTTCAATCGGACCCCGCCGAAGGTATCGAGTCCGGGGACTGGTCCGGCGAAGGTGGCGCGACCCCCGAGGGCCCGGCTACCGAGACCGAGTAGACGTCAGGTACTCGAGAGGCGACGTTCGTACGGGCAAACCTGACGAACGTCGCACACGGGAACCACCTTCTCCACCATGGTCCGGCCCGCGAGCCAGTCGTCGATGGTGAACACCACGCGTAGGTCTCCGAGCCAGTCGATGTCGACGACGACACCTACCGAACCCGCCGGTACGCCACTGCACCACGATCGTTTGCCCAGATCGCGGACGGCGACAACGGTGTCCCCGTCGCGCCACGTGTTCTCGTGCCACGAATGCTCGACTGCTCTGTTCATCGTCCCCCGACCACTGTTCGTACGACCTCTTCCGTACCCGACCAGTGAACAACACCACAGCACGTGTTTCAAGGCGATCCAGGTCGGTTGACCTGGACATTCGATGCCGAACCGTCCTGTTTCAGCCCCCGAAACGGGGCGTGGATCCGAAGAATTCGTCGAGCGAGTTCCGGAGACCGTCAACATCGAGTCCGTGTGCCCGTTCATGGTTTTTCGGCGAGCCGTATCGGCGCAGTTCCTCCCGCCCCACACCTAGGCCGAGCACTCGGTGCGGGACGTGGGACAACGCGTCGGACACGTACGGCACCGACGTCCCCGCCAGATACGGCTCCACGATCGCCACGTCGGGATGCGTCAGCGTGGACACGAGGGTTGCCGCGTCGAACGGCCGAACGGTGTCGGCGTACAGAACCGTGACGTCGCGGAGTTCGACGGCATCGAGCGTGTTGTCCGCCGTCGGTCCCACCGCGACGACCGTCCCTGAGCTGCCTCGCCGGAGCACGGTGAAGCCGGGGCCGTCGGAGTAGCGTCGGCGATTGGATGTGCTGTCGAGCCGCAGATAGACGCGGTCATCCGATCGAACCGCTCGACGCAGCGCATCCTCCGCCTCGTCGGCCGTGCCGGGGACGTCGACCGTCCACCCATCCAGGGTGTCGAGCACCGCGACGTCGCGATGGCCGAAATGTGTCTGCCCGCCGGACGCCATGCCGTACGAACCGCCCGCACTGACGAGTACGGCGCCGACGCCTTGATGGCCGAGATCGAGCTTCACCTGCTCGAAAGGTCGCTCGATCAGGAACGGCGGAAACGTGTGCACGATGGGCCGCATCCCGGCCAGCGCCATACCGCCCGCCAGGGAAATCGAAAGTTGCTCGCGGATACCGACATTCACCACTCGCGCCCGAACGTCGTCCGTCAGGAACGGGTCGACGTATCCGACGCCGATCTCGGCGAGTACCAGCGCGAGCCGATCGACTTCGGCCAGCAGCTCCGGAACGAGCCGGTAGAAGCGTTCACGCTGATCGGTCGATGCGGCAGTCGATGTCGCCATGGTCTATCCCTTCTTCTCCACGTGGGCTACGACGGCATGAGGCATGTCCCCGTCTCGGGCGGTGAGCGCACGGTGCAGTCGTCGATGATCTCGGCCGTCCACGTCGTCGACCACCCATCCCTCGACCGCGAACCGGCGTGCGATACCGCCGGGCCACCCGAGCCCCGCGGAGTCGTTGTCGATCACCACGGCGGTCAGATTCGTCAGACCGCGACGGCCGGCGAACTGGATGGCTTCGATGTTGCTGCCCTCGTCCAGTTCCGCATCGCCGAGCAGGACGAACACGCGTGCGTCACTCCCGCGCAGCGCCAGAGCGACAGCGGTTCCCGCGGCCAGGCCGAGCCCGTGACCGAGCGAACCCGACGAGATCTCGACGCCGGGCACGAGGGTGCGATCCGGGTGATATCCGAGAATCGAGTCGAAGTCGCCGAACGTGTCCAGCTGCGTCGGCGTCAGGAACCCGTGTGCCGCGAGCACCGCGTAGTACGCCATCGGCCCGTGACCCTTGGACAGGAAGAATCGGTCACGGTCCGGGTCGTCCAGGTCGCTCGGGTCGACGCGGAGCACGTTCGAATAGAGAACCCAGATGACGTCGAGCGTGGATGTGGCGCTCGCATCGTGCTTTTCGTCGCCGGTCATTCTGGTCATGAGCGCCGGTAGCTCGTCGTAGGTCGCTGTCATGACCCCAGCCTGCGACCTCAACCTTTGTCGAGGTCAAGGCCAGACCCTCCATGAGTGGTCTATTTTGCCGATCCAGCAAAGTTACTTGCCATACTCGGAACGGTGGGTCACAGTGGGTACATGACATCGAAACCCGAGTACGACGTGATCATCATCGGCGGCGGCGCCGCAGGCCTTGCGGGAGCGGTGACGCTCGGACGGGCACGCAAGCGGGTGCTCGTCGTGGACGCAGGTCAGCCGCGCAACGCACCGGCCGACCACGCCCACAACTACCTCGGCCTCGAGGGCATACGGCCCCTCGACCTGCTGGCCAGAGGCCGCGACGAGGCACAGTCCTACGGCGTCGTGATCAAGGCCGGTTCGGTGCTGTCCGCATCGAAGTCCGACGAGCACACCGATCCGCACTTCACGGTCGACCTGTCCGACGGCACCGCGGTCACTGCGCGACGCCTCCTCGTCACCACCGGTCTCACCGACGTGCTGCCCGACATCGAGGGACTCGCAGAGCAATGGGGACGTAGCGTTCTGCATTGCCCGTTCTGTCACGGCTGGGAAGTGCGCGAGCAGACCGTCGGCATCATCGGCAGCGCGTTCGCGACGCATCAGGCAATGATGTGGAGGCAGTGGGTCGACGACGTCGTGCTGTTCACGAACCAATTCGAGCCCACCGCAGAGGAATCGGCCAAACTGGCGGCCCTCGGCGTGACCGTAGTGGAGGGCGAGATCGCGCGCCTCGCACTCGACGACGACACGCTCGCCGGAGTCACGTTGGCCGACGGCACCACCGTTCCGGTGCAGGCAGTCGTCACCAAGCCCGAGTTCGAGGCCAACGCGGACATTCTGGTGAGTCTCGGCCTCGAGGTCACCGAGATGACGATGGGCGACAAGCCGATGGGCGCGTCGTACGTCGCCACCGATCAGGCCGGGAACACCTCTGTCCCCGGCGTGTTCGCAGCGGGCAACGTCGCGGCGCCGATGGAGAACGTGATCGGCTCTGCCGCAGCAGGAGTCCGGGCAGCGGGCGGTATCGTCGCCAGCTTCATCGAAGAAGACGTCCGTTCGGCACTCGCTGCCACATCGCGCTGAGAGGCCGTCGTGTACCCTTCGACCACGTAGGACCATCCGAAGGGGTAGGTGTGAAGGACCGGCCGACGTCCCTCCGGCCAGGCCGCGGACGACGGCCCGCCGGAGAGGTACGTGCCGCCGTTCTGAAGGCCGCCGCCGATCGCTTGTTCGAAAGCGGTTTCGCAGCAATTACTTTCGACAAGGTGGCCGCGCAGGCCGGCACCAGCAAGATGACGCTCTACAAATGGTGGCCGTCGCCTGGCGCGCTGGCGTACGAGGCCTATTCGAGCGTCGTCGACGACGTCGTGTCGTTCGAGGACACCGGTGACATCTCCGCCGACCTGAAAACCCAACTGCGGTCGTTCGTTTCATTACTGACCGCGGAACGGTCAGGACATATCGTCGCGGAGTTGATCGGCGCGGCACAGAGCGACCCCGCTCTCGCCGACGAGTTCATCCGCTCGTACGCCGGTCCGCGTCGAACGCGAATGGTGGGACGCCTCCAAGCCGCCCGACGCGTGGGACAGATCGCGAACGGCATCGACCTCGACGTCGTCATCGACGAACTGTGGGGCGCTTGCTATTTGAGGTTGTTGCTTCCGACCCTGCCGTTGGACTTCGACTTCGTCGATGCACTCGTCGACAACGTGACGGCGGGCATCTCGCCGCCGCGTCGATGATCAGTCGAACTGCGACAGAAATTCGGCAACCTGCTGCTCGACGGAGGACTTGTCGAGGCCGAGATCGGTCAGCAACCCTGTTCCGTCCTCGTGTTCGAGTAGAGCCAGAAGAATGTGCTCGGTGCCGACGTAGTTGTGCCCCATACGAAGCGCTTCGCGGAACGTCAACTCGAGGACCTTCTTCGCGTCGGCGCCGAACGGGATCAGAGCGGGGGATTCCGCGACGGCCTTCGGTAACACCGCCGCGGCCGCGTCACGCACGGTCTGCTCGGTCCGATTGTCCGTCAACAGGATTCGCGCTGCAATGCCCTCCTTCTCACTCAGGAGGCCGAGGACGATGTGCGCCGGGGAAATCTCTGCGTTCTTGGCGGAGTGCGCTTCGTTCTGCGACCCCACCACGACGCCCCGAGCGCGCGGAGTGAAACGGTTGAACCCCTGGTTCGCGTCGAGGTCGGAGTCGGAACCCTTGGGCACGAACCGTTTCTGAGCAGCCTGCTTCGAGACGCCCATGCTGCGGCCGATTTCGGTCCACGACGCACCGGACCGGCGTGCCTGATCGACGAAGTGCCCGATCAGGTGATCGGCGAGGTCGCCGAGTGCGTCCGCCGCGAGAACCGCGTCGGACAGTTGGTCGAGCGCATCGGTGTGCACCTTCTTGATGCCCTCGATGAGGTCATCGAGACGGACGGGGACGTTGAGTTTCGTGGGTTCGGTCATGCGTCAACCATAAGTTGACGATTTCGCTGCGTCAACCCTCGGTTGACGATGTCATCGAAACGCTCGCGCCGCCGCAACTCCGGCCGCGACGTCGAGCTGCCGCGCGCCGAACAGCGTGCGCAGCTGATCCTCGGACACGTCGGCGCCTGCCGCGATCGCCGCTGCTACGGCCTGGGGATCGACGTCGGCGGATATGCCCTGGTCACGCGCGATGTGCTGGAGAAACTCGGTCAGATGACGCGCCGTCGCCTCGTGCGTGACCGTCGGAAGAGCAAGGGATTCGAAGCCGTCGGCGACGGTGTAGTCGGCGCGCGTCCATACCCCGCCGTCGAAGCCGTACACGAACCCGATCCACATGCCGTTCCGCTCGATGTCGGTGAGGTAGTCCTCGATCGCGTCCCGCCACCACGCGGGAGTGTCCGCGAGAAGATCGGTTTCGGGCTCACCGAAGTACGGTGCTGCTCCGGCGTAGTACGTGTCGCTGTACTCGTGGTCGTGGCCGACGAGGACCGCCCGTCCCTCGTCGAGTATCCGCACGTCGGCCCAGTTACCGCCGCCGTCGTCGTAGTGCCAGGTGCGATCACGCGCACAGCAGTGGTCCGGCCGACCCTGTGCTGCCGTCAGTGCGGAACAGAGCGCCCATCGTCGGCGCATCTCGTCGGGACGGGACTCGAGCGGCGCACGCTTCACGCCACGGGAAACTACCGTCAGATGGCCGGAACCGCGACCGTACCGGCCATCATGATCTTCTCCACGACGTCCATGAACTCGTCGGGTGCCTGGATGTCGGTGCTGGCTGCGATGGTCGTCGTCGCCGTCATGACCGGCTGGTCACGTTGGTCGAAGATGTCGTTCTCGACGACGATCAGATCGGTTCCAGCAACCTTGCGCGCCGAGACGATGGACACCTCGCAGCTCAGGCGATCACCTGCGCGCAGCGGCCGGTGGAAGGCGAACTTCTGATCGACCTGCAGGATCTGCGGCATGGCGTAGCAGCTGAGGGTCTCTTCGAACAGCCGACGCTGTGCGACGAATCCGACGAGCGCCATGAAGGTGGGCGGAGCGACGAGATCGTGGTGACCGAGTTCCGCGGCTGCGTCCACGTCGAAGTGGGCCGGATGAAAATTCTGTACGGCACGTGCGAACTCGGCGACCTTCGCTTTGCCGACCTCGTAGACGTCGTCGATCCGGTAGCTCTGTCCCACCATGGCACGTACCTGCCCCGGCACGTCCTCTGACACATCGCTCATGGGTGACGATTTTACCGCCCTGCTGGTCGACCGAATGCAACGCGTTCCACACGGGGCCGAAAGCTCCTCCAGCAACCGTTCAGCAACCGTGGAATCGCCGTACTCGACGCCGACCCGGAGTGGAACGACTACGAGGACGGCGCACCGGTGTTAGCGTCGGTCGATGCGTTCGAGACGAATCACCGTGGCGCTCTGCGCACTCGTCCTGTTACCGGTCACTGCCTGCAGTAACGAGGAGACCGAATCCGCGTCGTGCGCGGCTGGTGACATCACCGCAGCCCAGAGCACGTCGGCGGGCGGCAGTTCCGGCGGTGACATCTCGACGAACCCGGAGATCGCGACCGGGTACCGATCGGGGATGACACCGGTCGACACCCGCGACTACGCGGTGTCGACGGCCAATCCGATCTCGACCGAGGCCGCGTGCGAGGTCCTGCGCGACGGCGGTACCGCTGCCGACGCGCTCATCGTCGCGCAGACCGTGCTCGGGCTCGTCGAGCCGCAGTCGTCGGGCATCGGGGGCGGCGCGTTCCTGATGTACTACGACGCGAAATCTCGCGAGGTACAGGCGTACGACGGTCGGGAGGTGGCGCCCGCGAGCGCCACCGGCGACTACCTGCGCTACATCGACGACGTCGACCGCACCCCGCCGCAACCGGATGCCCGATCCAGTGGCCGATCGATCGGCGTGCCCGGGGTGCTCCGTATGCTCGAGCAGGCACACACCGATCACGGGACTCAGGACTGGTCCGACTTGTTCCAGCCGGCAGTGCAGTTGGCGGACAACGGGTTCGCGATCAGTCCACGTATGGCGCAGTCGATTGCCGACTCCGCCGCGAAGCTGGCGCTCGACCCGGAATCGAAGGACTACTTCCTGCTGCCGGACGGCGCACCGAAGTCCGAGGGCACCGTGCTGAACAACCCGGCGATGTCGAAGACGTTGTCCGCCATCGCGGACGGTGGCGCCGACGCGTTCTACACCGGCGACATCGCGGACGCGATGGTCGACGCCACCGCCGACACCTCGGCAGGCCGCACACCCGGGCAGATCACGCTGGAGGACCTCGCGGGATACGAGGCCAAGACCCGTACCGCCGTCTGCACGCAGTACCGGGACCACGACATCTGCGGGATGCCCGGGCCGTCGTCCGGTGGGATCGCGGTCGCGTCGGCGATGGGGATTCTGTCGAATTTCGATCTGGCCGAGTACGCACCGACCGACATGGATGCGAACGGCGGGAAGCCCACGGCCGAGGGTGTGCACCTGATCTCCGAAGCCGAGCGACTTGCGTACGCGGACAGGGATTTCTACGTCGCCGATCCGGATTTCGTGCCACTTCCCGGGGGATCACCGGATGCACTGCTGGACCCGGAGTACCTGAGCGAGCGGGCAGGGATCATCGATCCGCAGCGCAGCATGGGAACGGCACAGCACGGCGACTTCGGGCCCGTGGAATTCGCGTCGTCGACCGATCCCGAACACGGAACCAGCCACATCTCCGTCGTCGACCGCTACGGTAACGCCGCGTCGATGACGACGACGGTCGAGTCGGCGTTCGGTTCGTTCCACATGGTCGACGGCTTCCTGCTGAACAACCAGCTCACGGACTTCTCCGCCGAGCCGGCATCACCGGATGGGACACCGCTGGCCAACCGCGTCGAACCGGGAAAGCGTCCCCGCAGTTCGATGGCGCCGACGCTGGTGTTCGACCGGAACACCGACGGCTCACGGGGCGATCTGGCGATCGTGACGGGCTCTCCCGGCGGATCGGTCATCATTCAGTTCGTCGTCAAAACGCTTGTGGGCATGCTCGATTGGGGGATGAACCCCCAACAGGCCGTGTCGATGGTCGACTTCGGTGCCGCCAACTCGCCCGCCACGAACTACGGCGGTGAGCATCCGAACGTGCAGGGGCCGGAGGATCCCGTCGTGACGCAACTCGACGCGATGGGCCACGACGTGTCCGTCGCCGACCAGTCCAGCGGCCTGAGCGCGCTGCAGCGCACCGACACCGGATGGTCCGGTGGTGCGGATCCGCGTCGTGAGGGTGTCGTACTGGGTAACTAGTAGCCGCACTACTGCAACCGATATCCCATGCCCGTCTCGGTGAGCAGATGCTTCGGGTGCGACGGGTCGTCCTCGAGCTTCTGCCTGAGCTGGCCGAGATAGATTCGCAGGTAATGGGTTTCGCGTTCGTGCCGTGGACCCCACACCGCTTGGAGAATTTCCTTCTGCGACACCAGTTTTCCGCGGTTGCGGGCCAGGAGTTCGAGCACACCCCATTCGGTGCGGGTCAGGTGGACGTTCTCCCCGTGCCGGGTGACCGTTTTCGCCGACAGGTCGACGGTGAACGCGTCGGTCACGACGACGGCGTTCTCGGTCGCATGCGGACCACGCCTCCCCGCCGCTCTGAGACGCGCGAGCAGCACGTCCATCCCGAACGGTTTGGTGACGAAGTCGTCGGCACCGGCGTCGAGAGCGTCGACGATGTCGGCCGAGTCGGTCCGCGCCGACAACACGACGATCGGCACATCCGTCCATCCCCGCAGGCCGCCGATGACGTCGATACCATCGATGTCGGGTAGCCCGAGATCCAGGATCACGATCTCGGGATGGAAATCGGCCGCCGCACGCAACGCCTCGGCTCCCGACGTCGCGACGGCAAGCTCATAGCCTCTGACTTGCAGGTTGATGCGGAGAGCGCGCACGATCTGCGGCTCGTCGTCGACGACGAGCACGCGAGTCCTCGCTGCCGTCATCGGGTCACCGCTCCCAACTCGACGGTCATCGTGAGCCCGCCGCCCGGGGTGCCCGAGGCGACGACCGACCCGCCCATGGCCTCGGCGAAACCCTTGACGACGGACAGCCCGAGCCCGACTCCGACGGTGTTGTTGCGATCGCCGAGTCGCTGGAACGCGTCGAACATGGTGCTCTCCGATCCTTCCGCGATTCCGGGACCGCCGTCGGACACCGTGATCGACGCACGCTCGCCTGCGCGCGTGGCACTGATCCGGATGTCGCTGTCGGGCGCATGCCGTGCGCTGTTGTCGACGAGATTGGCCAGCACCCGTTCGAGCAGTCCGACGTCCGCGAGTACTTCGACGTCGCCTACGTCGATATGTACCCGCCCGACCGGAGCCGACGATCCGACGAGCGCTCGATGGACGGCATCCTCGACGTACACCGGCTGCAGGGTCGGTCGAACGACGCCCGCCTGCAGTCGCGACGAGTCCAGGAGGTTGCCGACGAGCGCGGTCAGTTGATCGGCCGATTCGTCGATGGTGGCGAGCAATTCGGCGGTGTCCTCGGGAGAGAACTCGATGTCGGTGCTGCGCAGCGACGACGATGCGGCCTTGACCGCGGCCAGAGGCGTCCGCAGATCGTGGCTGACGGCCGACAGCAGCGCTCGCCGCAGCACGTCCGCTTCGGCCAACGCACTGGCACGGCTGGCCTCCTCGGTCAGTCTCGCCTGCCGCACCAACCCGGCCGCCTGATTGGCGACGGCCGTCAGCACGCGTCGGTCACGCGCACGGGTGCGGGCCCCCGCGAGCACCATCGTGAAATCTCCGGCGGGCGCATCGATTCGCGTATCGGCGTGTTCGACGGTCGGCGCAGGCACATCTCCGACGCTACCGACCGTGTCACCGGTGGACACTTCGATCAACGACACCGACCGCTGCCCGTACGTCTCCCGTACGCGCTCGAGCAAGGCGTCGAGATCCGCACCGCGCAGCACGGAGCCGGCGAACAACGTCAACAGCTCGGCCTCGCGCGACGCGCGTCGTGCCTCCCTGGCACGTCTCGATGCGGTGTCCACCAGAACCGCGACCGCGACGGCGACTATCAGCAGCACGACCGTCACGACGAAGTTCTCGGGCTCGGCGACCGCGAAGCTGTGTCGCGGAGCGGTGAAGAAGAAGTTGAGCAGAAATCCTGCGATCAGAGCCGACAGTGCCGCGGGCGCAACCCCTCCGAGGAGAGCCACGCACAACACGACCATGAAGAACAGCGCGCTCTCACCGCTCGAGTCGAACTGCGGGTCGACGATCGCGAGTACGGCAGCGGCGACACAGGGAACGGCCACCGCAGCGACCCACGACAGCATCCGTCGCGCACGGGAATCCGCATGGACGCGCAGACGGCGTCGTCGAAACCCGGTCTCGCCGTGCGTCACCATGTGCACGTCGATGGTTCCGGAGTTCTGCACGACGGACGATCCGATGCCTTCGTCGACGATTCGGGCGAACCGAGACCGTCGCGACGTGCCGATGACCAACTGCGTCGCGTTGACGCCCCGCGCGAATTCCAGCAGCGTCGTCGGGACGTCGTCGCCGACGACACTGTGCATGCTCGCGCCGACGGCCGTCGCCAGGGTGCGGACAGCCCCCATCTGCGGCGCGGACACCCCCGCGAGGCCGTCGCCGCGCACGACGTGCACCACCATGAGCTCGGCGCTGGACCGAGATGCGACACGACTTGCGCGACGCACCAGCGTCTCCGACTCGGGCCCACCCGTCACCGCGACGACGACTCGCTCGCGCGCTTCCCACGTGTCGGTGATGTGTTCGTCGGTCCGGTATTTCACGAGCGCCGCGTCGACCTGATCGGCGATCCACAGCAACGCCAGCTCGCGCAGCGCCGTCAAATTGCCGCGTCGGAAATAGTTGTCCAACGCGGCGTCGATCTTCTCGGCGCTGTAGATGTTCCCGTGGGACATCCTGCTGCGCAACGCTTCCGGCGTGATGTCGACGAGCTCCACCTGCGCTGCCGCACGAACGACGTTGTCCGGGACTGTTTCTCGCTGCACGACGCCGGTGATCTGCTGGACGACGTCGTTGAGCGACTCGAGGTGCTGCACGTTCAGGGTCGACACGACGTCCAGACCCGCGTCGAGCAACACTTCGACGTCCTGCCACCGCTTCGTGTTCCGTGAGCCCGGCGTGTTGGTGTGTGCGAGCTCGTCGACCAGAACGAGATCCGGCCGACGCGCCAGCACGGCATCCAGATCGAGTTCGCGTCCGACGGTGCCGCGGTAGGGAATCTCGGTCGGCGGGACGACTTCGATGCCGTCGAGCGCCGCCTCCGTCACCGCGCGCCCGTGTGTCTCGACGAGAGCCGCCACGACGTCGCATCCCCTGTCCCGGCGGCGACGAGCCTCGCTCAGCATCGCGTACGTCTTGCCGACGCCAGGCGCAGCACCCAGATAGATCCGCAGCTCCCCGCGGCATTTCTGGTCCATGCACGTCTCCTAGTCCGGGCTGCAGTGCGGCGCAGTCAGTCCGAGAGCGACGTTGAGCTGCGGAACGTTCACCGCAGCCGCCCCGAGTACACCGTACTGCGGACCGTGCGTGTAGTCGTCGACGAGTGCTCGAACGTCGGTGACGCTCAGGCCGTTCACCTCGGCCACCCGTGGGATCTGCAACGCCGCGTAGGCGGGACTGATGTCCGGATCGATGCCCGATCCGGATCCCGTCACGGCGTCGACGGGGACCTGGCTCGGGTCGACGTTCTCACGCGCTGCGACCTCCGCGCGCCGCTGCCCGACGAACGACGCCAGCGTTTCGCTGCTCGGACCCTGGTTGGTCGGGAGCGCGGCACTCGGGTCACCGGGCGCGAACGCGTCGTCGTCGGCGACCGATCCGGTGACGCGGGGGTGGAAGTACGGGTCGGGCTGTCCGTCCGGAACCTGTGGATCGACGCCGACCAGAGAGCTTCCGACGACGCATCCTGCAGCGTCTCGAAGCGGCGACCCCTCCGCCGACTCCGTGTCCAGACGGCTGACGGCCCACACAGCGACGGGATAACCGACGCCGAGGACAGCGGTGAACACCGCGAGTACCGCGAAGCCTGCGAGCATCTGACGAAGAAAACCCTGTGCGAAGCGCATGTCAACCAATCCCGGGAACGAGTCGGACGAGAAGATCAATTACCCAGATGCCGACGAACGGCGTGACGACGCCACCGACGCCGTAGATCAACAGGTTTCGCCGCAGCAGCGAGGCAGCCGACGACGGGCGATAGCGAACACCTTTCAGTGCCAACGGAATCAGCACGACGATCACCAGCGCATTGAAGATGACCGCCGACAGGATCGCCGACTCGGGCGTCGCGAGTCGCATGATGTTCAACCCACTCAGCTGCGGATACAGCCCACTGAACATGGCGGGCAAGATCGCGAAGTACTTGGCCAGATCGTTGGCCAGCGAGAACGTCGTCAATGCGCCGCGCGTGATCAGCAACTGCTTACCGATCTCGACGATCTCGATCAGTTTGGTCGGATCCGAATCCAGATCGACCATGTTGCCGGCTTCCTTGGCGGCGGACGTTCCCGTGTTCATCGCAACGCCGACGTCGGCCTGTGCGAGCGCAGGGGCGTCGTTGGTGCCGTCGCCCGTCATCGCGACGAGCCTGCCGCCTTCCTGTTCCTTCCTGATCAACGCCAGTTTGTCCTCCGGCGTCGCCTCGGCGAGGACGTCGTCGACACCTGCCTCCGCGGCAATCGCTTTCGCAGTCAGCGGGTTGTCGCCCGTGACCATGACCGTCCGAATGCCCATCGCCCGCAGTTGTGCGAAGCGGTGTGCGATCCCCGGCTTCACGACGTCGGACAGTTCGACGACGCCCAGCACGGTCGAGGAGCCGTCGGCCGTCTCCGCTACGACGAGAGGCGTACCTCCTGCTTGCGCGATGTCGTGCACGGTGTTGCGCACGGCGTCCACCGGCGTGCCGCCGTTCTCGAGTACCCATGCGGCGACGGTGTCCGCAGCGCCTTTGCGAATCCTGCTGTCACCGATATCGATACCGCTCATCCGTGTCTGCGCGGTGAAAGGAATGAACTCACCGGCGATCTCCGACGCGTCGGCTGTCGGTGCCAGATCGAATTCACTGCAACACAATTCGACGATGCTGCGCCCTTCGGGCGTGCCATCCGCCAACGACGAGAGGCGCGCCGCGCGAGCCAGGTCGACGGCATCGACCCCGGGCGCCGGGTGCAGAGCGGTCGCGCGTCGGTTTCCGTAGGTGATCGTGCCGGTCTTGTCCATGAGCAATGTGTCGATGTCACCGGCAGCCTCGACCGCCCGGCCGGACATCGCCAGGACGTTCCGCTGCACGAGACGATCCATGCCGGCAATCCCGATGGCGGACAACAGCGCTCCGATGGTGGTCGGGATCAGGCAGACGAGAAGCGCGATCAACCGCACCGGATCCTGTTCGTCACCGGCGTAGGCGCTCATCGGTCCGATGGCGACGACGGCGAGCAGGAACACGATCGTGAGCGAGGCCAGCAGGATGTTCAGCGCGATCTCGTTGGGTGTCTTCCGACGCGACGCCCCTTCGACGAGTCCGATCATCCGGTCCACGAACGTCTCACCCTGCGCAGCGGTGATGGACACGACGATCTCGTCGGACAGGACCGTCGTGCCGCCGGTGACCGCCGACCGGTCTCCGCCGGCTTCGCGGACCACGGGGGCCGATTCACCGGTGATCGCCGATTCGTCGACGCTGGCGATTCCCTCGACGACGTCGCCGTCACCCGGGATGGTCTCACCGGCGGCCACGATCACCTCGTCACCGATCGCGAGGTCGGAGCCGCGTACGGTCTCGACGCCTCCGCCCGCGGTGCGTCGTCGCGCGGTGGTGTCCTGCTTGACCTTGCGCAGGCTCGCTGCCTGCGCTTGGCCGCGCCCTTCCGCCACGGATTCGGCGAGATTCGCGAACAGCACCGTGAACCACAGCCACCCCGCGATCGACCACGCGAAGACGGAGGGGTCGCCGACGGCGAGGACCGTCGTCACCACCGACCCCAGGAACACCACGAACATGACGGGGTTTCTCGCGAGGTGCCGAGGATCGAGTTTGCGGAACGCACCCGGCAGCGCGGTCCACAGTTGGTCGGTGTCGAATTTGCCGGCGGGAACGGCGGTTTCGATGTCCACGGGCTGTTCCGGACTGGTCACGACAGTCATTGCATCGCCTCCGCGATCGGGCCCAGAGCGAGGGCGGGGAAGAAGGTGAGGGCGGCGACGAGGACCGCCGAGCCGAGGAGCAACGTGCCGAACAGAGGACCGGTGGTCGGCAGCGTTCCGACGTCGGTGGCCGTACGCCTGCTCTTGACGAGGGAGCCGGCAAGCGCCAGAACGAAGACGATCGGCAGGAACCTGCCGAACAGCATCGCAAGGCCCAGGGACGTCTGGAACCAGTCGCTCGTGACCGTCAGGCCACCGAACGCGCTTCCGTTGTTGTTGGCGGCCGACGCGTAGGCGTACAGAACTTCGGTGAAGCCGTGGATCGACCCTGGAGTGCCCGGGTCACCCGAGTTTCCCTGAAACCCTGTGGTGGAGTCCAGAACGACGGTGACGGCGGTGCCTACGAGCACGAGCGCGGGCATGACCAGCACCGACAGGGCCGCCATCGTGATCTCGCGTCGACCGAGTTTCTTGCCGAGGAATTCCGGGGTGCGTCCGACGAGAAGTCCCCCGACAAACACCGCGACTACGGCGAGGATCAGCATCCCGTAGAGGCCGGTACCGACGCCGCCGGGCGCGATCTCTCCGAACAGCATGTTGAGCAGGACCGCCCCTCCACCGAGCGGCGACATGCTGTCGTGCGCGGCATTGACTGCGCCCGTGGAGGTTCCGGTCGTCGAGACGGCGTAGAGCACGGAGCCGGGGATACCGAACCGTACCTCTTTGCCCTCCATCATCGCGCCCGCCGCGTTCGCAGCGATTCCGCGGGTGCCGGATTCGGCGGCGAGTGTGACGGCGAGCAAGCATCCCCACAGCGTCGCCATGACGGCCAGTACCGTCAGACCCTGCTTGCGATTTCCGACCATGGTGCCGAACGTTCGCGTCAGGCAGACGGGAATCAGCAGCAGCGCGATGATCTGAACGATGTTGCTCAGTGGCGTCGGATTCTCGAACGGGTGTGCCGAGTTGGCGGCGAAGATTCCGCCGCCGTTGGTCCCCAGCACCTTGATGGCCTCCTGCGATGCAGCAGGTGCAAGTGCGGTGTTCGTCATCGATCCGTCCAGCCCGTGTGCTGTGAAACCCGACGAAAACGATTGCACGACACCCTGTGTCAGCAGCACCAGGGCGATGACGAAGGAGATCGGAAGCAGAATCCGCAGCGTCCCCCGGGTGAGGTCGACCCAGAAGTTGCCGATCTCGCCGCCGCTTCGTACGCGCACGAATCCACGTACCAGAGCAACCGCCACCGCCATACCGACCGCCGCGGACACGAAGTTCTGCACGGCGAGGCCGAGCGGCTGCGTCAGATTCGACATCGTCGTCTCGGGTACATAGGACTGCCAGTTGGTGTTGGTGACGAACGAGACGGCGGTGTTGAACGCGACGGCCGGACTCACCCCGGGCAACCCGTCGTTCAACGGTAGAACGCCTTGAATCCGTTGCAGTACATACAGAAACAGCACCGAGGCCGCCGAGAATGCGAGGAGGCTGCCGGCGTAGCCGACCCAGGTCTGTTCGGTCCGTCGATCGATGCGGCAGATGCGATAGGTCACCGCTTCGACCCGTAGATCGCGGGTGCCGTCGAACACGCGGGCCATGTAGTCACCCAACGGCACGTAGGCGAGTGCGAGCACGGCGATCACAGCAGCGATCTGCAGGCCCGCGAGAAGCGCAGGATTCATGTCGGCGTCAGAACCTCTCGGGATCGAGCAGAGCGATCAGCAGGTAGACGACCGTGACTGCTGCGAGTGCGATCGCCACGACGCTCACGACTCCTGAATACGTGATCACTGTGTTGCTCCAAGTGCCCGTACGACGAGCGCGCACGACGCGAACGCGGCGAGTACGACGGCTAGGTAAGCGATATCGGCCATGACCCCAGCTTCGGCTCGTCGACGCGTCCGGACGACGATTCTTACGAGCTCCTTACGGACCGACCGTGCGTTCTTGACGACATTCTTACGGCACCGACCGTCCGGTTCCGGGTGCGAACCTGAGAGCGGCACTGGTCATTTCGGGCAGGCTCTCAGGTTCGGGCCGTAGGGTGTGCCGGAACCACGCTCGATGCGACAGGGAGTTTCTCATCAGTCACGAACGCCGAACCCACAACCTTCGTCATCTGGCAGCGGGGACGGCCTGGATACTCTCGTTCGCCTATCTGTTGGCAGAGGTATTCACCGCCGCGGCCTGGAAGACGCCGTACAGCTTCGCCCGAGATTCGATCAGCTCACTCGGAGTCACCACGTGCGACGTCGACTCGTGTTCACCGATGCACGACGTGATGAACTCGTCGTTCATCGTGCTCGGCGCCCTTACGCTGGTCGGCGCGGTGTTTCTTCACCGACACATCAGAAGCGGCCGGGAGAAGAAGTGGATCCTCTCGCTCGCGGTCGTCATTGCCGTCAGTACCGCCGCGACAGGCCTGTTCCCCGCCAACGACGGCACGATCGTCCACTGGACCGCGGTACTTCCCGGATTCATCGCCCGGCATGTCGTGCTCGTGTTGATCGCATGGCATCTGTGGCACGAACGACGACTGGTCGCAGTGTGGTCCGCTCTGTGTGCGGCGGTCGGAGTGGTGGGCGCAATCTTGATGGTCGCGCAGACGCTGCACTTCGGCCTCGGGGAGCGCCTCGCGCTGTATCCCATGCCGACATGGATGGCCGTCACGGGCACGGCGGTCCTGTTCGCCCTGGCCCGGCGGACGGTGCTCGCCCGGTTCGACTTCACGTTCGCCCGTGATCCCCGGCGGTGGATTCGGCGGGCGGCCGTCGAGAGTATGCCGACCCTGGTGAGGGAGAAGTCGGGGAAAGCCGAGGCTGGGCGTGATGTCCCAGTCGCTCCCGTATGAACCGGCATTCCTGATGAGCCTGCGGCAACTGGGACATGTCGCCCACAACCTCGTGCGTCAGCAGTCCGTTGCGCCGATGGACGAGATGGACACGGGCCGGCCGTAGAACCAGCCCTGACCGAGAGTGGCACCGAGGTCGACGGCGCGGGCCCGGTCACGTTCGGTTTCGATGCCTTCGGCGACCATCACCGCGGACGCGTCGTCCACATGCTTTCGAACCGCGCGAAGCACACGACGGGACCGAATCGTCCCCGGGTGGCGCAGAATTCGCGCGTCGAGCTTGACGATGTCGGGTTCGACGATGCGTAGCGCGTCCAACGTGCTCCAGTTCGAACCGACGTCGTCGAGTGCGATGGTGATTCCACGACGGCGTGCCGCTCGAATCATGGCGCGCAGACCGTCGGGGTCGACGTCGAGGCCGCGTTCGGTGATCTCGAGTACCACGTCGAGGTCGTCTGCGAGCGTGTCGAGATGCGCCTCCATCCGAACGGGATCGGCTGCGCCGCACGGTTCGACGTTGAGGAACAACGTGAGACCGCGCACCGACAACGACGACCGAGCTTCTCTGACTGCCGCAGTGCGGCAAGCGATGTCGACGTCGGCCACGACGCCGCGTCGCCGGGCGAGCGCGAACACTTCGGCAGGATCGACGCCTTCGACGGTTGGCCAGCGCGCGAGCGCCTCGACGCCGACGACTCCGCCGGTGTCGAGCGTGACCACGGGCTGGAAGGACGGGATCATCGCATCGATCGCCACGAGTGCGGCGCGTGCGGACATCGACGTGACGGTCATCGCTTGGACGCCTCCGACGGAGTGTGCGCATCCAACGAGTCCGCGATCAATGCGGCGTGCAGCGACCGTAGGCCGGACGACTTCATGGGGTCGATTCCGGTGATCTGCTCGATACGCTTGAGCCGATAGTCGACGGTATTGGGATGCACGACAAGTTGTTTCGCTGCCTTCTTGCGGTTGGCTTCGGCTCCGACGAACGCACGTAGCGTCGGCAGCAGATCGGGAACCACGCGCAGCGGGTCGAGCAGTTTCTGGAGGTGCCGTCTACCGACACCGGGGCGCGCGATCTGAAACTCGAGCGCGAGGTCGGAGATGCGGTGCACGCCCGGTCGATACTCGAGTCGCTGGACGAGCCGGAGAAGCTCGTATGCGTTCTCGGCTGCGTCCGGAACATGATCCGTCGTCGCCGTCACCGACGCCGCGTAGATCGAGATGCCACCTGCCGCGCTCATGCGCTCGACGATCGTCTCCACGCTGTCCGACGCCGTGTCGGGCACCAGGACGGTGCCACCGGTCGGACTCAGCACGGCCAGGGCGAGGGACGGGGACACGCAGTCGGCAACGGCGGCGTGAATACGACGCTGCTTCATACCGGCGGCGATGTCCCGCTCGGCCGGGGATCCCTTCTCGTCGGGGTGCGGCGGAAAGTGCAACGCGATGACGTCGTACGACGCGGCCAATTCGATCCCCGACCGCTCGGCAATGCGCTGCGCACGGGTGCCGCCGGCCAACAACGCGGTGGTCATCGAGTGTCCGGTGTCGTCGTGCAGCGTCGCGACGGCCTTGTACTCCTCGAGGTAGGCCGACGTGACGGATTCGGACACGACGTCGAGAAGCCCGAACATCAACACCGCACCGTCGACCAGCGCGGCATGTTCGTCGGCGTCCGCGGTGTCGGCGACCAGTCGCAATCCGGCCGAGAAGCCCACGTGGAACGCGTGCAGGATCGGCGCGATCTGCATGCCGGCCCGAGCCCACCTGGCTGCGTGTTCTCGCAGCCTCGTCAGGTCGACGGTGGACGGTTGCGTTCCGCTGTCGAGGACGTCGGCAGCGAGTTCGACGCACAGCGTCGCGATCTGAGCCACCTCGTCCCGGCCGTGGTCGTCGGTCAGTTCGGTGCAGTCGGCGCCGTCGATGATGGCGTCGACCAGCCTCGTCGTCGCGGCGCGGGTGGTGCGCAGACTGTGCGACGCCGGCCGCCCGCCCAGAGACACGGCGAGCGCAGCACCGGTGGGTGTTGCCATCCGAGCCCCCTTCCCGACCGCCTCTCGGACATACGATCAGATCACAATACGACAACAAACAAACTTTTCGACTGATTTCAGCGTGTTCTCCGATCTCGATGACTGTAACGGGCGTGCGTCGACCGTTGATGAGCCGCTGTCCGCGGCAGCTATGAGCGAAAATCGGTCGAACGTTGTCGATTGCGGCACGCGTCGATCGTCATCACGGTGAAAGACCGCACGACGCGGTGGAGATTGCAGACGACCAGGAGCACACCATGCGCTACGCACTTCTTCTGAACAATGCCGAACCTGCCGACGGGGAGATCCCCGAGGAGGCGATCGCCCAGATGCAGCAAGCCTTCGGCGCGTACGGCGCGGCGCTGCAAGCCGCGGGAGTCCTCGTTGCAGCCGAGGTCCTGACCAACACGGCCGCGACGACGACCGTCACGCTGAGGAACGGAACCGTGCAGATCCAGGACGGCCCGTTCGCCGATACCAAGGAAGCACTCGGCGGCGTCTTCGTCATCGATGTTCCCGACTTGGACGCGGCGTTGATGTGGGCCGAGCGGTGCCCCGGCGCCCAGTACGGCGTCATCGAGGTACGCGCGGCGGCGACGTCCTTCGTCGACGGATCATGGACCTGACCAGCACTGTCGCACACGCCGAGGCGGCCGCCCGCACGTCGTACGGGCGGCTCCTCGCGATTCTGGTCGGGGCGAGCGGCGACATCACCAGCTCCGAGGACGCGTTGGCCGACGCGTTCGAGCGTGCGTTGACGACCTGGCCACGCAACGGCGTCCCGACCAATCCGGACGCGTGGCTGCTGACCGCGGCGCGGAATCGCCAGCGCGACGGTTGGAAATCGGCCGCCAGTCGTACCAGCGTGTCGCTCGACCCCGCAGTTCATGCCCGCAGCAGCGTCGACGACATCGACCCGGATGCCGTTCCGGACAAGCGGCTGCAGCTGATGCTGATGTGCGCCCACCCGGGGATAGATCCGGCCGTACACACTCCGCTAATGTTGGACGTCGTCCTCGGCTGCACGGCGAAGCAGATCGCCCAGGCGTTCGCGCTCCCCACGTCGACCCTCGCGGCTCGTCTGGGACGGGCGAAGAAACGTATTCGCGACGCACACATCCCGTTCGAGCTGCCCGATCGATCCGTGCTTCCGACTCGGCTGACGGCCGTCATGGCGGCGGTTCACGGTGCGTTCGCGATCGACTGGCACACCACCGGCACCGAAGTACGGGAGGGCCTCGCGGGGGAAGCGTTGCACCTCGTCGAGACTCTCTGTGTCCTGCTGCCGGACGACGCCGAGGCTCACGGTCTCGCTGCACTGATGTGTCTGTCACTCGCCCGGCTTCCAGCACGGTACGACGACGGCGTTCTCGTGCCGCTACCCGAGCAGGACGCGACGCGGTGGAACCAGGACCTTCTGTCACGCGGTGAGAACCACCTGCGCGTCGCACACGCGTCGACGAGCAGGGGATCGCCGTTGGGCCGTTTTCAGCTCGAAGCCGCGATCGAGGCCGTCCACTGTGCGCGCCGACGCACCGGCGTGACCGACTGGTATCACTTGGCCCAAGTCCATTCTGCGCTGCAGACGCTTGCACCGACGGTCGGCGGAGCGGTCGCGCTCGCCGTCGTCACGGCCGAAATAGACGGGCCTGCAACCGGATTGCGCATGCTCGACGACGCGTCGGCCGCGACGTCGTTCCAGCCCGCGTGGGCGGCCCGCGCGAATCTCCTGGGGCGCCTCGGGCGCGTCGACGACGCAGCTGCCGCCTACGCCAAAGCGATGTCACTGTCTCCCGACGCGCCCACGCGCGAATTCCTCCGGCGTCGACTCGAGTCTCTCGGCCTGGACGAGGGTCCCGATAGCCTGACGTGATGGACTCCTCGTTCGATGCCGCTCTCGACGCCGCCGCCCCCGGGAGAATCCTGCGCGACGCCGACGCGATGGCTCGCTACTCGACGGACTGGACGCGCAGGTGGACGGGTTCGCCGCGCGCGGTCGCGAGGCCACGGTCGGTCGAGGACGTTGCCGCCGTGCTGGCCGTGTGCAACGACCATCGAGTATCCGTCGTTCCACAGGGCGGCAACACCGGCCTTGTCGGCGGCGCAGTTCCGGCGGACGGATCCGTCGTGGTGACCACCGAGGCACTGACATCGACTTCCGACGTGCGCGAGGACGGCTCGGTGACGGTCGGAGCCGGCGTCACGTTGCAGGAACTGGAACGACTGGCTCAGGAGAACGGTCTGACGACCGGTTTGGCGCTCGCGTCCGGGGCAACGGCGACGGTCGGGGGCGTCGCCTCGACGAACGCCGGTGGCGCGCGGGTGCTGCGGTACGGCACGGCGCGTGACCGCATCAACGGCCTGCGGGCAGTGCTCGCGAACGGCGAGATCGTAGACCGCCGGGTCGGTCTACGAAAGGACAACACCGGCTACGACCTGACGAACCTCCTCGTCGGATCCGAGGGCACGCTCGCGGTGATCACCGACGTGACGTGGAAGCTCGTCGTGCCGCATCGCGATCGACTGGTTCTTGCATTCGCCTTCCCCGATTCGCGGAGTGCCGCCGATGCGTTGACCACTCTGCTGTCGTTTCCAGGGCTCGACGCGGTGGAGTGGGCAGCGGGAAGTGCCGTGAAACGTGCTGCGGCTCTTCTGGATACGACGCCACCGCTGCCGACCGACGGGTTCTGGGTCTTCGTCGAGCTCGGGGACTCCGACGTCGGCGACCGCAGCCTCGTCGACGCCTCTGCACCGGTGATCGACTCGCTCACGACGTCGGGTTTGGACGCCGACCGGATCGCGGTCGCCGTCTCGGCCGCCGAACGACGAGCACTGTGGTCGTTCCGTGAGCGCATCACCGAATCCGTCAGTGCTGCAGGCGTTCCCGTCAAGCTCGACGTCGGTGTGCCCGCGCACGAGTTCTGCGCGTTCGTCGACGCACTTCCGACGACGGTGCACGGGGTGGACGCCGCCGCGATCCCAGTGCTGTTCGGGCACTTCGCCGAGAGCAACATCCACGTCAACATTCTGCCCGGATCCGGAACCTTCCCCGAGGCCGTGGCCGAAGCGTTGGAAGACGCGGTGCTCGACCACGTGCTCTCGGTCGGAGGAACCGTCAGCGCCGAACACGGAGTCGGGCGAGCGAAACGTCGGTGGCTGACGCGTCAGCGCGGGGACGTCCAGGTCCAGGCGATGGCCGCGATCAAGAACGCGTGGGACCCCCACTCGATCTTGAACCCGGGCGTGCTGTTCGACCGCCGTCAGGCTGCTATCTGATCCTCTTCCCGCTCGTCGACCTTCTCCCATCGATCGGTGTACTGGAAGTGCGGGCGACGGTCACCGATGTACGAGCTGAGCCACGAGACGACCGCGACGTAGCGATTCCTGAAGCCGACCATGTACAGCAGATGCACCGCGAGCCACATGACCCAGGCGATCGGTCCGGACATGTCGACCTTGCCGAACAACCGTGCGACGGCACTGAATCGGCCGACGATCGACATGCTTCCCTTGTCGACGTACTCGAACGCGGTCCCGTTCTCGACCTTGCCGGTGATCATCTTCGCGACGTGGCGTCCCTGTTGCATCGCGACGGGCGACTGGCCGGGCAGGCCGTTCAGCGACGTCACGTCGCCGATGGCGTAGATGTCCTTCGACGTACCGACCGTGAGGTCGTCGTGCACCAGAAGACGTCCGGCGCGATCGGTGTCGCAACCGGTTCGCTCGGCGACGGTCCCAGCCAGATCGCTTGCCTGGACGCCGGCCGACCAGACGACGGTCTTGGCCGCGATGGTGCGGGAGGTCTTGGTGTCGACATCCTGGATCGTGACCACGTCGTCCGCGATGTCGGTGACGAGCGCGCCGGTGACGACGTCGACTCCCGATTTCTCGAGCTTCGTGCGCGCGTAACTCGACAGCTTGCCGCCGAACGCGGGCAGAACGTCCTTGACGCCGTCGACCAGCGTGACGGTGACGTCGTCGGGGGAAATGTCGGGGAACGAGCCGGCAAAGTACCGCTGCGCGAGGTCCCTGATCTGGCCGGCGAGTTCGACGCCCGTCGCGCCGGCGCCGACGACCACGAAGCTCAGCAGGTCCTTCTTCACGGCCGGGTCCGAGGCCAGATGTGCATTCTCGTAGCAGCTCAGGATCTGCTCGCGCAGTGCGATGGCGTCGTCGACGGTCTTGAGCGCGAACGTGCGGTCCTTGAACTCGTCGCGTCCGAAGTAGGCCTGGGTGGCGCCTGTCGCGACGATGAGCTTGCCGAAGCCGATCGTGTGCGTCACACCCGCGGCGGTGTAGGTGACCTGGTGCTTGTCGGGATCGACATCGACGACGCGTCCCAGACGGACGTCGGCCGAGTCGTACTCGGCAAGGATGCGCCGGATCGGCGGGGCGATCTCGCCGGTCGACAGCATGCCCGTCGCGGCCTGGTAAAGCAACGGCTGAAAGAGATGTTCGGTGGTGCTGGAGATGAGGGAGAACCGTACGCCCGCCTTGCCCAGAGTCTTGGCGGCGGCCAGTGCTCCGAATCCTGATCCGACGATGACGACCTCGTACGTGTCCACTGTCTTGCATCCCTTTCCCACGAATCGAACTTCCACACTCCATAGAACGCGGGCACGAAGTCGTTATCAACGCGAAAGTTGGAATAGCATCGATGAGCGAAACTCATGGATGGAGGCGACGTGGAGCTGAGGCAGCTGAAGTATTTCCTGGCCGTGGGCGAGGAATTGAGTTTCTCTCGGGCGGCCGAGCGCTGCTATGTGTCCCAATCTGCAATCAGTCTCCAGATAGCCAAGCTCGAACGCGAGATGGGAGAACCGCTGTTCGAGCGGTCGTCGAGATCGGTCCGATTGACCGTTGTCGGAGCACAATTGGTGTCGATCGCGCGGCATATGCTCGAACTCGAGCAGGCAGCGCTGGCGCTGACGACCCGAAAGCAGAACCAGCTTCGCCTCACCGGCAATATGACGTTCGCCGCGAACGCGCTCGCCGCGATCGTTCGCGTCCGCGAGCGGCATCCCGAAGCGGAGATCGACTTCGTGCTGAAACGATTCGCCGAACAAATCGACGCGGTCATGTCCGGGGACTGCCAAGTGGCCTTGATTCGCGGAAGCGTCGAGCGGTCGAGCCTGCAGGTCACCGAGTTGTGGACCGAAGATCTGGTGGTCGTGCTCGCCGAAGGTCATCCGCTGGCACGTGGGGAGAACCCCAGCCTCGAGCAGTTGGCCGCGTACCCGTTGCTGCTACCGAAACGTTCCGATCAAATCCTGCTGCACCGTGTTATCGAGGGCGCGATGAAACGCAGTGGTCTGCGGCTGACGTTCGGTCCACCCGTTGCCCCTGATCACACCGCCAGCGCCGAATTGCTCAACCATCCCGAATGCTGGTCGATCATCTACGCCAGCACTGCGGAGAGCACGCCGAAGACCGGTCTTGCATTCCGCACCGAGGCGCACCACAGGCTGCAGTTGGCGGTCTCGGCCGTCGTCGACTCGTCGATTCCGGCGACGGACATCCAACGGGACCTCATCGAGGCACTCGCCGACACGGCACCGGATCAGACGATCGACTAGAAGACTCCGGCTTCACGCATCCGCTGAACGACGAACGCTCCGCCGTAGACGTCGTCGAGCGGCCGCGGCTCGGACAGCGGCGAGAACGCCACTCCGAATCTGGCCGAGTCCGAGTCGATCTGCGCGACAACCACATCCACCGCATAACTGCGATTCTCGACACTCACGTCGCCCGCGCGGTAGTAGTAGTCGTCGACGCCGACGCGCACCACGCGCTGCTCCATCGTGCTACTGCCCGTCGCCATCGCGTTCCATTTCTGGGCTGTCAACCCGACACAGGAATAGACGTTGTCGAATGTGGCGTCGTAGTCGGAGCCAGGCGTCACCGAACCGCCGCCGATCGAGCCTTCGGAACGCGACACCCAGTGGTCGGCCCATTCCGGAGGCTCATCGCCGGTGACGCGGACGCTCGACACACCGGCGTCGGAACACCGTCCGGTCGCCGCCTGCACCGACTCGCCGCACGCCGACGTCGCGGCGCCGAGCACCGCGCAGACTGCTCCGAGGGCCACCGAACTCCCCCTGACCCGTGACCACGTCATGGAAGAACCATACCCCTCGGCATGTTTCGACGTGCCTGGGCGCCGGAAACCTCTGTGGCGGAGCGGTTTTGGGGCGCTGTCACCGCTTGAATGGTTCATCCATACGATCGGATGGCTTCGATGGTTCATTCATGCCCGCGAGTGGCGCGGTCGCGAGCCGTATGCCGCCGCTGTCGTAACCGAATATTTCCTTGCTACTCCCTATGCTTCCCTATTTTTCTCCTTTAGTGCACGATACGTGCATGACAACGACACAGATCTACACCTCTACCGCCGGAGCCGACGACGTCGCGCGCCGCTACCGCGCCATGCTCGACAGCTGGCCCGTGCCGTCGGAGAAGCGACGCGTCTCGACGCGAGCAGGCGAAACGCACGTCGTCACGTCCGGCCCAGCGAATGCTCCGGCGCTCGTTCTGCTGCACGGGTCGGGATCGCATGCCGGAACCTGGATCGGCGACATTGCCACCTGGGCGCGCGAATTCCGAGTCCACGCCGTCGACATGCTGGGCGAACCCGGCGGAAGCGACCCTGTGCGACTTCCCTTGGACACGGACGCACTCGCGTCCTGGCTGGACGAGGTACTCGACGCCCTCGACGTCGCGCACGCGTCTTTCGTCGGGATGTCGCTCGGCGGTTGGACAGCACTCGACTACGCGATTCGTCGACCGACCCGCGTCGACAAGCTGGTGTTGCTGTGCCCGGGCGGAATCGGTCGCCAGACGATGGGATGGCTACCGAAGGCCCTGCTCTTGCGCGCTTTCGGCAAGCGTGGGCGGCGACGCACCGCGCAGATGGTGACGGGTCTGCACACCGCCTCCGCTGCACCGGTTCTCGACGACGTGGTAAGCATTTTCGCGCACTTCAAGCCGCGCACCGAGCGACTGCCGATATTCTCCGACGACGACCTCCGCGGCATCTCGATTCCCGTGCAGGTGATCGTCGGCGACCGTGATGTCATGATGGATTCCGCCGAAACGGCCAGTCGTGTAAGGAAATCGATCGCCGACGCGTCGGTCACGGTACTGCCCGGCATCGGACACGCCGTCGTCGGACAGACGGATACGGTGATGAGGTTCCTCAGGAGTTGATCCGGACCGTCCCGGTCAGGTCCGGCCACGGCGGACGCCGTAGGACTGCAAGGGCGGAGATCGTCGCCGCTACCAGTCCGACCGCGATACCGAACATCGCGATGCGCGTCTGATCCACCGCAGGCGTCCACGTGCATTTTCCATCCACTACAACGAACAACCCTGCCGCCGTGCGTGATCCGTCGGACCGAACGGAGGAGACAGCGATGATGGTCGCGCCGTCGGCAGCTGTGTGTGGGTCACCGAACACGAGCGTCGACGGCTCCGCACGGATCAACCTGTCTCGCATACTCATGTTTCCACCCCTGCCTACTCGCGACCCGAAACCAACCATACGGATCGGCTCCCGGTGAGACTCGAAAATGACTGGACAGGAACGGATGGCGGTGAGGAGGATTTCCTGGACAATCCCGTCGCCGAGAGGAATCCATGCTGCCCGACCTCAGTGATCCGCCCCTGATCCTGCCCGCCGAACACGTCGCCCCCGAGTCGTACGACAATCTGGACGTCTATCTGCCCGCCGACGGCCTGCCTGCCCCGTGTGTGTTGCTCGTTCACGGACTCTTTCCCGAGAAACCCGCAGTGACACCGCGACATTCACGCTTCTACCGGGACTACGCGAGCCACCTGGCCCGGCGGGGAATCGCGGCCGGCGTCGTCGACCATGATCTCCTGAACGGATTCCTCTACCCCGAGGCACTCGAGACGGTCACGACGGCGTTAGATCGACTTCGCTCCTTGCCCACGACCGACGGCGACTCGGTGGGTGCGTGGTTCTTCTCCGGCGGTGGCCCGCTGGCTTACCCGCTTCTCGCCGAGCCGCCGTCGTGGCTGCGGTGCGTCGAACTGACGTACCCCGTTCTGCCCGGTCCCGGGACTCCGGGCTGGCCGACGCCGGAGCAAGCTATCGCGGGCATCGCGTCGGTGCCCACGTTCCTCACACTCGTCGAGCACGAGATACCGGATTTCGTCGACGGCCAGAACGGGTTCGTCGAACAAGCATCGAAGGTCGACGCACCGCTGGAGATTCAGAGGGTCGACGGCGTCGGGCATGGCTTCGACGCAACGGCGGACGAACGGCACGCACGGGACGCGGTCTCCGTCGGCCTCGATTGGATGGTCGAGCACCTGACCAGCAGGCATCCCTAGCCCGGTCGGGGGTTCCTCTGAAATTCACCGCCAGCGATTTACTTAGTTCTGGCGACACAATATAACTTTCGGTATGGAAAACCCCTTCACTTCCGACGCCGGAGCGCAGCCGGGCATGCTCGTCGGGCGCGAGGGATACCGAACTGCATTCACGACGCTGCTCGACGGGCTCGAACGCGGACATCCTCGGCAATCTCAGTGGGTGACCGGGTTGCGAGGAATGGGTAAGACCGTCCTCCTGCGTGAGTTCGCGCAGATCGCACGTCGACGTCGGTGGACGGTCGTCGACACCGGCGTTGTCCGACGCGACGACCTGGGGTTTCGCCGTCAGTTCACCTTCGAGTTCCGTAGTGCACTGTTCTCCCTCGCGCCGCGCTCGCGCTGGTCGGGCGAGACCGAAGCCGCGGCACGGGCGCTGGGATCGTTCGCGTCACCCCTCGGCGAGAACAGTCCGCTCACCGCACACTGGGACCTGACGGCGCCGGGCAGCGCCGACACCGGCGATCTCGCGGCTGACGTCACCGCCGTTCTCCTGGCGCTCGGCGAGGCAGCCCACGAGCACCGCACCGGCGTCGTCTTCGTCGTCGACGAGATGCATCACCTGACCGTCCGACAACTCGGCGCGCTGGTCGATGGGCTACACCGGACATACCTGCGGGAGCTGCCCATCACCCTCGTCGGCGCCGGAATCCCCAGATCCGACGCGCTCATGCCCGAGACGCAGGTCCGCGCGAAGCGCCTCTTCGATTTCGTGGAACTGGAGGCGTTGTCCAGTGCCGAGACTGCCGATCTGCTTCGCACGCATCAGGAATGGGACGACGACGCGATCGCATGGGCCGTCGAACGTACCGGTGGCGTTCCGGCCTTCGTCCAGGCGCTCGGGTACGTCCTGTGGCAGAGGGCTGGAGGCTCGGCCGTGGTGGGCGCAGCGGCAGAGACGGCCTACGTCGAGCACGTCGATCGTCACTACTTCGGCGCAATGCTCGCTCGGGCAACGGAACTGGAGCTGGCGTACTTGCGTGCGGTGGTCGATGCCGCGGAGGAAGCCGAGACCGCCCGGCTGCTCGAGCGTACTGCACATCGATGCCACTCGACGCGAAGCGATCTCGTCGACAAGGGAATGATCTACCTGCGCGACGACGGGACGGCTGCCTTCACCGCGCCTGCGTTCGCGGACTATCTGACGCGGGCGATGCCGACGCTCGTCGTTCCGGCACAGAAAACGAGGCGGCGGCGGTACGACCCGTGAGTGTTATCGAGTTGCGCCGGAGACGAATTCGTTCGCTGCCGCGACGACATCCGTCGCGAACGTGCCCAGCGTTACGCTCGTTGCACCGCCGTCGACGGGAATGACGGTCCCATTGACGTATTCGGACAGCTCACTGGCCAGAAAGGTTGCGACGCCCGCGATGTCGGCGGGAAAGCCCACGCGACGCGACGGCTGGCCGGGGCCCAGTCGCTCGGCCAGGAACGTCGTGAACTCCTCGGATCGCCCGTCCTCGACGCCGAACGTGCGAGACATGATCGGGGTCATGATGATTCCGGGCGCGATGGCGTTGGCCCGGATTCCGTACTGGCCGAGTTCTGCGGCAGCCTGCCTGACGAGGCCCACCACCGCATGCTTGGCGGCGGTATAACCCACCGCACTCCACCCGCCCTGCAGGGCAGCAGCACTGGCGGTCGAGATGACCGAACCCGGCGAACCCTGCTGGATGAACTGGGCCGCCGCGTATTTGGTGCCGAGCAGAACGGACCGCGTCAGCAGCGCGATGGTCTTGTCGAAACCGTCGGCGTGCACGTCGAGGATCGTCGACGGGTCACCCTGTGCCCCTGCGTTGTTCACCATCACGTCGAGACGACCGAAGGTGTCGACGGCGAAGGCGACCGTCGACTCGATCGACTCCTCTTTCGTCACGTCGGAATGTACGAACGCGGCGTTCTTGCCAAGTTGACCGGCGAGCGCCGACCCGTCGTCGTCGCGGATGTCCGCGATGACGACCTTCGCACCCTCGGCGACGTACTTCTCGACGATCCCTCGCCCTATCCCGCTCGACCCGCCCGTGACGATGGCAACTTTGTCTTCGAGCAAACCGGGCATGGGTCCTCCTGGGGATGCGAATCTCGCCGAGACGGGTAGGCCGTCGAGCACAGATGGACGCTACCGGCGGGCCGGTGTCCGAGACAGTCCTCGAAAGTGGACGTTTCGTCAGCGGGTGCGCTCGCGACGCATCAGTCTTCTCGCCCACAGGTAACCGGCTGCAGTGATGGCGACGCACCACGCGACCGCACAAGTGGCCGTGGCTGGTCGGACGTCACCTGCCAGCAGACCGCGCACGGTCTCGATCACTGGCGTGAACGGTTGGTACTCGGCAAACCACCGCAGAACCGTCGGCATCGAGTCCGTCGGTACGAATCCGCTTCCGAGAAACGGCAGAATGATCAGGAACATCGGCAGGTTGCTCGCCGTTTCGACGCTGTCCGACACGAGCCCGAGTGCCACCGACAACCAGGTCAGCGCGAGTGCAAGCAGCGTAAGGACTCCGAGCAGCGCGAGCCAGTCCAGTAGGCCTGCGTCGGGCCGGAACCCGAGCGCTACCGAGACGAGGATCAAAGCACCCATAGCGAGCAGGCCCTGCACTACGCTGGCAAGGACATGCCCGGTCAGGACCGAACCGGGTGAGACCGCCATCGTGCGGAAACGCGAGATGATGCCTTCGGTCATGTCCGTGGCGACTGAGATGGCGGTGCCTTGAGCCGCAGACGCCGCAGCCATGACGATGATCGCCGGCGTCACGTATGCGAGGTAAGCAGCACGACCGCCCGCTCCCGGCAACCCGGCTCCCAGCGTTCCGCCGAAGACGTAGACGAACAGAAGCAGGAAGACGACGGGCATCCCGACGAGGACGGCCGTCATACTCGGGTAGCGTCGAAGATGAATCAGGTTGCGGCGGAACATCACCGCAGAATCTTGGAACGCGGGCGACAGCGTAGTCATGGCGCGACCTTTCGGGTGGTGGAGTCGGTGAGGGCGAAGAAGACGTCGTCGAGATTCGGGGCCGTCACCTCGAGATGATCCGGTTCCACGCCCAGTGCATCGAGATGGTCGAGAACCGCTCGCAGCCCGGCGACATCGGTTGCGCCAGGAATCGTCAAGACGGCATCGTCGACACCAGCGGTCCCGTTCGGAAAGGCCTGTGCCGCAGCGTCGAACGCACGTTTGTCGGCCAGATGGAGCCGCACATTCCCTCCGTGAACCCGTCGTTTCAGCTCGGCAGGCGTGCCCTGTGCCACGACGCGCCCCTCGTCGATCACGGCCACCGTGTCGGCCAATGCGTCCGCTTCGTCGAGATACTGGGTGGTGAGGACGATCGTGATGCCGTCGGCCACGAGCTCGCTAACCGTATCCCACAATACTTTTCGTGCTCGCGGATCCAGTCCGGTTGTCGGCTCGTCGAGAAAAACGACACTCGGCTCGCCGACCAGAGTCATCGCCAGATCGAGCTTGCGACGCATTCCACCCGAACACGATTGGGCCGTTTTCCGTGCGGCATCGGCGAGTTCGAAGCGTGCGAGCAGCGACGCGATTCTCTGGCCGCCTTCGGCACGGCCGAGCCGGTGCAGATCGGCCATGAGCCGCAAGTTTTCCTCGACGGTCAACAGCTTGTCGACGGCCGAGAACTGGCCTGTGACACCGATGGCGCGGCGAATACCGTTCGGGTCTTTCCGGAGGTCGTGTCCGGCGACGACAACCTCGCCCGAGTCCGGTGCAATCAGAGTGGACAGTACGTGCACTGTCGTGGTCTTGCCCGCACCGTTGGGGCCGAGCAGCGCGAACACGGTCCCCGCAGGGACGTCGAGATCGATTCCGTCGAGCACGGTCTGGTCGCCGTACGTCTTACGAAGGCCGCGCACATACACCGCGGGCGAACGAGTGGACAGGGTCATGACGAGTTCTCCCCGTGTGGCCCGAGTATTTCGGGCAGATGAAGTCGACCGCATCACCCGATCGGCGGCGGTACGACGAGAATGCGCGGCTACGTCAACGCCAGCGCGTCAGTGAAGTGTTGTCACACAATGTGTTTCAGATATCGAGGTCTTCGACCACCGGGTCTGCGGTTGCATCGGACACCAAGGCGAACAGTTCGGGAGGTATCACCTCACGCAGTGCATCCAAGTCGTCGGCGATGTCGAGGGTGGCGGTCGCAGCCGTGGTACTCCACTGCTGGTCGCTGCTGAGATACTTTCGCCATCCCTGCGCGGAACCGTTGGCACCTGCGGTCCAGGACGTTTCGGGAGACTTCGTGGTGTGTACGACGAATTTGCCGGAACGGCCGCGGTATACGCGGAACTCCTCGACGCGATCCTTGGTGGAACGACCCCACTCGACGAGCAGCACCCCGACGAATCGTTGCCTACGACCCTCGCCGGGGCCGACCCGGACGACGACCTCCTGGAAGCCCTCTCGTTTGCCTTCTTCGACGTCGACCAGCCGACGCAGTGCCTCGACGATGGCCGACGACATGTTTCCGCCCGTGAGTTCCTGCGCTCGTTGCAGTAGGGGCAGGTCGGCGTCGGACACGTAGATGGTCTTGTTGGGCACGAAACCATCGTAACCGACCCCGTCGTTATACGCATACATATGCGTATAGTCCTGGACAGGCGAAATGACAATAGGTGCGTTCTCCGGCCGGTCCGCTAGATGCGACCGACCATCGCCTCGATCAACGACGACAGTTCAGCCCGAGCCTGGTCGGGTTCCAGGACGTCCGCCGCGGCCGCGCGGGACAGCGCCTCGGCGGCACCGAAGATTGCGGTCATCGACGGTTGCGTGACTCCCGCGGGGCCGGCGAACGGTTCCAGAAGTTCGCGGCAACGGTTCGAGTACTTTTCCTCGGCCGTCCGCTTGACCTGTTCGAGTTCGGGCGAGCCCTCCAGCGCGGCAAGAACCCCCGTCAGCTCCCGCCCCTGCGCGAGGGTGCATCCGACGTACGAGTTCGCGATCGCGGCAGCGCGCCCGGACAGCGTTGCGTCACTGTCTGCCAGGTACTGCTCGAGCATGGCAGCCTGCCGGTCGTCGAACTCGGTGTACAGGTCGGCCAGAAGGGCGGCGCGCGACGCGAAATGGCTGTACACAACAGGTTTCGCGACGCCTGCGCGCTCTGCCAACCGGCCGAGCGTCAGGGCGTCGGCGCCTTCTTCCCGCACCAACGCCCACGACACGTCGATCAGCTGGTCGTACCTCTCGGCACGCGACAATCGCGTTCTCACCATCGGACACCTCCTTGCGCTATGTACCGATAGTAACCTACCGTTGGTACATAGCGTATTCGCCTCCGAAAGGACTTCTCATGAACAGCCTTGTCGTGGTGTCCCATTCCGACCCGAACTCGTTGACCCACCACGTCGCACACGCGACAGCCGACGCCCTGCGCGCCGCGGGAGGAGGCGTCGAACTCGCGGATCTTGCTGCCGAAGGATTCGATCCGAGGTTCGATTCCAGTGACCTCGACTTCTACCGGGGCAAGGGTTCGACGCCGAAAGCAGTTGCTGCAGAGCAACAAAGGATCGATCGTGCCGACCACCTCGTGCTGGTGTTCCCGATGTACTGGTGGTCGTTCCCCGCCCTTCTCAAGGGGTGGATCGACCGGGTGTTCGTGAACGGGTGGGCATTCGACTACACACCGGGTAGCAGCTTCGAGAAGAGGCTGGGACGCTTGACGATCCACCTGGTCCCGGTTGCGGGCGACGACGCCGACAGCTTCCGTCGGCACGACATCCACGACGCCATCCGAATCCAGATGGAGCGGGGAATCTTCGAATACTGCGGTGCGACAGTCGGTTCGACGACCGTGTTGCACGAGTCGGACACCAAGCCGGCCGACGTGTTGGCTGCGGAGGTACGGGAAGTCGCGACGCAGGTCGCGTCGTCTGTGCATGGTCGGACAATCGTAGGCGCCGCGTCCGGTTCCTGACGGCGACGACAGGGCCCGCGCACACGCTCACCTGTATATCCATCGACGGACAGCCGATCGGAGGATATTCCGGACGCATCGTCGCTGCCATCATGATTTCCGACCCTGCCCTCACCCCTGAGTCGGAGTAGATCATGTTGATTGGACGACGAATTCTCGTAGCAATGACTGCCTCAGCAACCGCGTCACTGGCGTTGCTCGCACCGGGAATCGCTGCGGCTCAGCCCATTCCGGGCAGCGCAGAGATCACTAACGGTAGCGCTGAAGGCGCAGTGAACATTGGAAGTGCCTTCCTCGACGCCGGCAGCAGCATCCTGGACGGCGATATTCGCGGCGGTGCACGTCGAGTGTTCGACGAAGGCATCTCGATCTTCAACAGCCTTCCCGGGTCGGGATCGGCTGCGCCACGCCAATTCTGCAACAACGCCACCATCGCCGGCGGGCCCGGCATCACCCAGACGAACCACGACCTGGGACGCAGCGGACCACTGTCGTTCGGGATTTCATGGGAGACGTACGACATCCCGGACGTCATCGACGTCTTCTATCAGGGAGCTCTCGTCTTCAGCACCGGACCGATCGGTGACGACATCAACGAGGGCACCGGCGGGACTGTCATCAACCTACCGCCGGGAGCAGAAAGCTCGGTGCTCGTGAAGGTCACCGGCCCCGGTGGCACCGACTGGGATTACAACGTCGGTTGCCCCCTCGCCTGATACGTACCAAAGCGGGCCCGGTAATTTCCGGGCCCGCTTCGGCGATTCGATCCGTACTCGGGTTCGGTGCCTCGACGGAATCAGCGGCGGGGTAGAACCTAACCCCGCGCCATATCGACGAACCGCGACAGGTGCAACTGGTGCGCCACGGTGATGGTCGCGGTCGGACCGTTACGGTGCTTGCCGAGGATCAGGTCGGCCTCGCCGCCACGCGGGTCGTCACGCTCGATCGCGTCGGGACGGTGCAACAGGATGACCATGTCGGCGTCCTGCTCGAGCGATCCGGACTCACGGAGGTCGGACACCATGGGCTTCTTGTCGGTGCGCTGCTCGGGGCCACGGTTGAGCTGACAGACCGCGACCACCGGCACTTCCAACTCCTTGGCGAGAAGCTTCAGCTGACGAGAGAAGTCCGAGACCTCCTGCTGACGTGATTCGACCTTCTTGCCCGACGACATCAGCTGAAGGTAGTCCACCACAACGAGTTTCAGCCCGTGGCGCTGCTTCAGGCGACGCGCCTTCGCACGAATCTCCATCATCGTCAGGTTGGGGGAGTCGTCGACGAACAGCGGCGCCTCGCTGATCTCGCTCATACGGCGCGCCAACCGTGTCCAGTCGTCATCGGTCATCTTGCCCGAACGCATGTCGCCGAGCTTGATCTTCGCCTCTGCAGACAGCAGACGCATCACGATCTCGGTGCGGCTCATCTCCAGGGAGAAAATGACGCTCGGCAATCCATGCTTGATCGAGCACGAACGCATGAAGTCCATAGACAGCGTGGAATTGTGCGTCGGGATCATCGACTCGCCCGCGAGGTACAGGTGTTCGATATTGTCGACCTCGACACAACGCACGGGAACCGACGCGACCGGGCGAACGTCGACGATGAACCGAGAGCCCGACCGGACGGTCGTCGACGCAGCACGACGTTCTTTGTGCAGCAATTGCTTTCGATGCCGACCGAAGACGATGTCATCGGTTGCGAATGTCAGCGTGTAGGCAGTGGACGACGCCTCGCTACGCCCCTTGACTCGCTTCGTCGACATCTGCACCCGGTAACCCAGGCTGACGACGAGCTCACGCACGTCGTCGACCAGTCGCTTGTTGGTGACGCTGAACTGCGCCGAGCCTCCACCGGTGACCGTTCCGTCCGTGTCGAGCAAGCCCGCGAGGAGCGCTCGACGTTGGGCCTCGGAGCTTCTCAGATACTCGGTCGGAATGTGCTTGTCGCCCAACACACCGATGGTGCGCAGACGTGCTTGCACTGTGCCCACTGTGCTTCTGCACGCCTGGCAACGGTGCAGTCCGGTGGTCGGCGCTCCACAGTCGACGCACGCGGCCGCCGGCACTGGCTCCGACATGAAACGCGCTTTGCCACCGCATGACTGACCACAGGTTCGGACGTTCAGTGGGAACGGCGAGAATTCCTTGCCGCACACTACGCATTCCTTCACCACTACTTCTTCGGAAGGAAGCTGGATGGAATAGCGCAGGGTAGCCGCGGCGGACTTGGTCACCCGCAGCCCTTCTCCCTCGATACGGGTCAGAACCTCAGGATCCGCGCTGGTGATCTGAGCGCACGACGACGAGCCGTCACCGAGCCACGCACCCAACGTGTAGGGAGGCACCAACAGATCACGCTCGGGCAACTGAATTGCTTCCGCGTTCACCACCGAGTGGTTGAGGCGTGCATCCTTGGTGTTGCAGCGAACGGTCTTCGCGATCTCCTCGGTGGTACGCACCTCCGCGAAGGTCTGCTGCGAGCGGTAACCGTTGTACTGAGTCTTTGCGGCTTGCGCGGACTTGCGCGAAGCGCGCGTCTCGGTCAACCACTGGTGCTGTGCGTCGGCGACGATGACCGACCCGTCGGAGAACTCGACCTCGTAGCAGGGCCGATCGGTCATGACGTCCGTCGCGGCCACGACACGGGTGGGCTTACCGTGCGCGTCGATGAGCTGGTCGCCGACCATGACCTCGCCCATGGTGGTCCAGCCGTCGGGCGTCGCGAGCTTCGTGTCGAGCGCGAGGGCCTTACCTACACCAGGACGAGCCGCCACGATGATCATCTGACCTGCGTGAAGACCGTTGGTGATTTCGTCGAGCTCCGCGAATCCGGTTGGCACACCGAGCGAGATGCCGCCGCGGCTGGCGATGGAGTCGATCTCGTCCATCGTCGGCTGCAGCAGCTCTTCCAGAGGCAAGAAGTCCTCGGCGGTACGACGCTCGGTGACCTCGTACACCTCGGCCTGCGCACGGTCGACGACCTCGGCGACATCCTGACCGTCCGAGCCCGCATAACCGAACTGCACGATGCGAGTGCCTGCTTGCACAAGACGGCGCAGGATCGATTTCTCGCCGACGATCTCGGCGTAAAAGCCGGCGTTGGCTGCCGTCGGCACCGTCTGCGTCAAGGTGATCAAGTACGGCGGACCACCGATGCGCTTGAGCTCACCGCGACGATCGAGCTCGGCCGACACCGTCACCGGGTCGGCGGGCTCACCTCGGCTGTAGAGATCGAGGATGGCGTCGTAGATGCTCTGGTGCGCCGGGCGGTAGAAGTCGCCCGGCCGAAGCACCTCTAGAACGTCCGCAATGGCGTCCTTGCTCAGCAGCATGCCGCCGAGGACGGACTGCTCCGCCGCCATGTCCTGTGGAGGCTGTCGACCGAAATCCTCACCGGGCGCTTCGCTGGGGGGTGGTTCGGAGGAGTAGTCGGGCTGCCCTCGATCGTCCACAACTGCCACGCGAACTCGACCGTCCTTCCCATCGCACACCGCCGGCCGCTACCACTTCGCGACCCGTCGGAACAAGTTGTACATCGGCACACCGACACCCCCGTAGATGCCGAGACGTCTCCGCCGCCGTTCACGCCCAACCGGGCCGCGGAGACACGCTGGAGGCACGTTATGTGGTCTCGTCTCACGTCACAACACGGGCTGTGGATGAATCTGTGGAACGAATGTGGATAGCGTTGAACAACTGTGTTGACCATCTGGGGACAACCTGGGTATAACTTCGCCCTGAGGTGGCATACGCGCAGCGTAGGGACTGTGTAGAAACTTTCTGTCCTGTGTATGAATTATCACCCGGCGTGTCGCCCGAGTTTGACAACTCGGGCGTGTTGAGTAAATGGCAAGTGAACTGGAGAGTGAATCCGGTCACAGTGCCTGGGAACACTCACAAATCCCGGCAGTCGACCCGGTTTCGCTACTCCGCGGTAGATACAGACCATTCGGTCCTCGACATTGCGGACGTTCGGCCTCTGTTTTTGCGGCCGTGCGTCCCTCGCATTTGCGCACCTTTCAGCAGCCGCGCACGTTGCAACCCGCGCACACACTGCAACCCGCGCACACAGCCGCCCGGCCCCGCGCACCCCACCCACCCGCGCACCTTCCAGCAGCCGCGCACGTTGCAACCCGCGCACACACTGCAACCCGCGCAGACAGCGGCCCAGCCCCGCGCACCCACCCCACCGCGCACCTTCCAGCAGCCGCGCACGTTGCAACCCGCGCACTCACTGCAACCCGCGCAGACAGCGACCCAGCAACGGCGAAACCCGCGCCGCGGACGAATCCGAGACGCGGGTTTCGATCAACCCCTCGATCAGCCCCTAGTCCGTGGGCCCGTCGAGCACGGTGATGTCCTTCGTGCCGATCTGGAGGACGCGGGCCGACGGGATGTCGAAGAACAGTCCGGTCACCCGCAACCTGCCCTCGGCCGACGCTTTGCCGACGACGCGGTGCCGCGTCAGTGTCTGCAGCTGCACGGCCACGTTGACCATCGCCAGCTGATCGCCCTCGGAGAAGCCGAGTTCCTCGGCCGCACGACCGACGGGGTGGCCGCTCCGATACGCCTCGAGACTTGCCAGTCCGTGTTCCAGCCATTCGCCGACGCGCTCGTCGCCGGCTTTCTCCGGACCAGCCATGACGGCCTTCATCGCTCCACAGCCCGAATGTCCACACACGACGACCGAGCTGGTGCCCAGGACGTCGACGCCGTACGCCAGCGCAGCCTCAACGGACGTGTCCTGACCCTGCGCCGGGATCATGTTGCCCATGTTGCGGACGGTGAAGAGGTCACCGGGGCCACTGCTCGTGATGGTGTTCGGCATGACCCGTGAATCGACGCAGCACAGGAAGAACGTGTCGGGATCCTGGAACTCCTCCAGCCCTTCGAGGTGCGGCTTGATCGCCTCGGCATGCGTGCGGTGATATTCGGCCACGCCGGACAGCACCGGCCGTAGAGCAGGCGGATGGTCGTCGGCGACGGTGTCACTCTTGAGCTGCCATGCCGACCACGGCGCCAGCGAACCGCGGACCGCTCCGAGGCCACGCTTCGGCGGCCCCTCTGTTGCCGCAGCCAACGAGGCCGACCCGTTCTCTTCGATGCAGACGGTTCCGCCCCCGAGCTCGTGCTGACGGATCCATTCCTGCAACTGGTCGTGCACGGCGTGATCCAGGAAGTCGACGGCAAGCTCCATGTGCACCTTGGTGCCGGCGGGAACCGACGACAGCACGTGCGTCAGACGCGGCAACGACAGGAAGCTCAGCGAGCCCTGCATGTGCACTCGCCACGTACCGTCGACGGTCTCGTCGGCGTGCACGTTGGCCCAGACGACGCGACGCAGCACGAGGAAGATTGCGAGCGCGAGTCCGATCAGCACGCCTTCGAGCAAATTCAGTACGACGACGCCGACGACGGTGACCGCGTACACGGCGATGTCACCCGTCTTACGCGCAATCTTGATGTCCGCCAACTTGATCAGCTGGACACCGATCATCACCAACAGACCGGCGAGCGCGGCGAACGGCACCAGCTCCACCACCGAGATGAACAGCACCGAGAAGATCAGAATCCACACGCCGTGCAGAACCGCCGAGGCACGAGACTTGGCTCCCGCCTTGACATTACTGGCGCTGCGGACGATCACGCCGGTGACCGGTAGACCACCCGCGACACCGGAGACCATGTTGGCCGTACCCTGACCGAGCAGTTCACGGTCGAAGTTGGTGCGCGGGCCGGTGTGCATCTTGTCGATCGCAACCGCGGACAGCAGGCTCTCGACGCTGGCGATCAGCGCGATCGTGAGGACACCCGTCGCGATGCCCGCCCACTGACCGTCCGGGATGGCCGGCAGTGCCAGTGCCTCGATCAGGTTGCCGGGCAGGTCGATTCGCTCGACATCGAGATCCATGAACACCGAGATCGCGGTTGCCGTGACGACAGCGACGAGCGCGGCGGGCACCTTCGACGCCCCACCGGGGAGTCGGGGCCAGATCAGCATCAGCGCGACGACGACGCCGCCGACCAAGATGGACGGCCACTGACCGTCGGCGACGGACGTCGGAATGGCGAGCAGGTTCTCCACTGCGGAACTCTCGGACTCCCCGCCGAGGAGGACGTGAATCTGTTGCAGCGCAATGGTGACACCGATCCCGGCGAGCATCGCGTGCACCACCACCGGAGATATCGCGAGTGCATGTCGTGCGATCCTGCTGAGCCCCAACAGGATCTGGACTGCGCCGGCCCCGACGGTGATGAGACATGTTACGGCCCAACCGAATTGGTTGACCAGTTCGGCTACCACCACGGTGAGTCCGGCCGCAGGACCACTGACCTGCAATGCCGAACCGCCCAGGGCGCCTGCGAGAATGCCACCGATGACCGCAGCGATGAGGCCGGCCATGATGGGTGCTCCCGACGCGACTGCGATGCCGATCGAAAGCGGTACTGCCACAAGGAAAACGACCAGCGACGCTGGAACGTCGTATCTGAGAATTCCCCTGACCCGAGACGTCTGCTCGGAATCCTTCTTCGATGATTCAGCCCCTGCTGAATCCTTGTCCACTGTCGTTGTCACGGCAGGTCCTCCGGGCGTCTAGACGTCGATCGGTCATGTGCGTGTCTTGTCGTAGTTGCCTATTCGTGTGTCGCCCAGTAACCGACAGTACGCAAAACGGACACCGACCGCCCCCTATGAGACCTGCTTCACAGATGAAATCGTTTGCAGCACTTCATTCTTGTGACAAGGCACGAAAAAAGCCCCACGAAACAGTGTTTCGTGGGGCTTTCTTCAGCCGTAGTGGGCCGGAAGCCGGAATCAGGCTCCGACGACCTCGAGCTTGAACTTGGCAGCCACATCGGGGTGCAGGTTCACGACGACGTCGTGCTTGCCCGTTGCCTTGATGTGAGCCTTCGGCAGATCGATGCTGCGCTTGTCGACGACGGGGCCGCCCGCTGCCTTGATGGCAGAAGCGACGTCCGACGCGGTGACCGAGCCGAACAGCTTGCCGGAATCGCCTGCGGTCTTGACCGACAGCGACACGGACTCGAGCCCTTCGATGGCCTGCTTCAGCTCGTTGGCGTGCTCGAGGCCGCGAACGGCGCGAGCTTCCTGAGCGCGGCGGATGCCTTCGACCTGCTTCTGAGCGCCACGGGTGGCCGGGATGGCCAGGCCGCGGGGCAGCAGGAAGTTACGGCCGTAGCCGTCCTTGACCTCCACGGTGTCGCCGGGCGCACCGAGGTTGTCCACATCAGCGGTGAGGATCAGCTTCATGAGTGATCGCCCCTTTCTTATCGAGCCGTCGCGGCGTAGGGGAGCAGAGCTACCTCACGCGAGTTCTTCACGGCAACGGCCACGTCACGCTGATGCTGGACGCAGTTGCCGGTGACTCGACGCGCGCGGATCTTGCCGCGGTCGCTGACGTACTTACGCAGCAGCGTCGTGTCCTTGTAATCGATCTGCGTGTTCTTTTCCTTGCAGAAGGAACACGCCTTCTTCTTGAGCACCTTGTCGCGCAATGGCGGTTTCGGCATGGGTCTTTCTCCGTTACGTCTGGTTGTTCTCGATCGCGAAGGATCTAGAACGGAGGCTCGTCGTCCCCACCACGCGACCCACCGAAGGAGCCCGACGCCTGCGGGGCGCTGCCCCACGGGTCGTCTCCACCGGAGTTCGATCCCGAGTTGGAGTTGGAACGGCCGCCGCCCGATCCACCCGAGGAACCACCGAAGCCACCCCCGCCGCCGCCTCCGCGATTGGCCTTGTTGACCTTCGCGGTGGCGTAGCGCAGGGAGGGACCGATCTCGTCGACTTCGAGTTCGACGACAGTCCGCTTCTCGCCTTCACGCGTTTCGTACGAACGCTGCCTGAGCCGGCCGCTCACGATGACTCGCGAGCCACGGGTCAAGCTCTCGGCCACGTTCTCCGCAGCTTCACGCCAGATGTTGCAGCGCATGAAGAGTGCGTCGCCGTCTTTCCATTCGTTGGTCTGACGGTCGAACGTGCGCGGGGTGGACGCAACGGTGAAGTTGGCCACGGCCGCACCGGCCGGGGTGAAACGAAGTTCGGGATCTGCCGTCAAATTGCCGATGACGGTGATGACGGTCTCGCCTGCCATGGTTCCTCTTTCAGTAGAAAGTCGTTTGTTGATGCCAGCCTAGAGGCGGGCAACGACAATCACTTGCCCTGTCGCAGGACCTTCGTACGCAGAACGGACTCGTTGAGTCCGAGCTGACGGTCGAGTTCGCTGACAGTGGCGGGCTCGGCGTTGAGGTTCACAACGGCGTAGATGCCCTCGGCATGCTTGGCGATCTCGTAGGCCAGACGACGCTTGCCCCAGACGTCGACCTTGTCGACGCTGCCGCCGTCCTTGCGAACGACATTGAGGAACGTATCCAGTGACGGAGCGACCGTGCGCTCGTCCAGACTGGGGTCCAGAATGACCATCAATTCGTAATGACGCATAAGACCTCATCACCTCCTGTGGACTAGTGAAAACGGCCACGGACTATCCGTGGCAGGAGGGTCGTTGCGTCAGCAACCCTTGGAGGGTACACGAGCGGCTCCTGACCTGCGAAATCAGATGACGGTACCGATGCCGGGCCGTCGGCGACATAGTCTTGCTTCATGCGATCAGGGGTGCGCACCTCACCGGCGACGATGATCGCCGTGGTGACGCTGTGTGCGTTCACGTTGATCCTCGGCTATCTGAACAAGGCCCGCTGTGCGTTGGCACCGTTCGACGACGACGGCCGCAGTACCGCGTTCGATGCGATCAAGGACAGTTCGGTCTGCTACTCGGACATCCAGTTCCTGTGGTTGGGCCGGGATATAAACAACCACATCTTTCCCTACCTCGACGGTGCGATCACGTCGAACGGTGTGCTGACGGGAGGGACCGTCGAATACCCGGTACTCAGTGGCGTCCTGATGTGGCTCGGTGCGATCCCGTCGCACACCGACGCCGAGTTCCTGCTGTGGTCCGCGCTGCTGCTCGCGCCGTTCGGTCTTCTCACGGCGTGGATGCTCGGACGCCTCGCCGGCCGGGCCGCGTTCCTGTGGTCGGCGGGTCCACCGCTCGTCATGTACGCCTTCCACAACTGGGAGCTCCCGGTCGTCGCGGCGGCCGTCGGAGCGGTCTTCGTGATGGCGTCGCGGCTGCCGCTGCGAACCCGTGCGGTGCTCGCGTCGGTGCTGCTCGCGATCGGTTTCTGTCTCAAGCTCTATCCCGGCGCGTTCGTACTGCCGCTCGCCGCGTACGTCGTCTACGAGGGTGGCCGCGGGCGATGGGATTTCCGGGGCGGGCTCGCCGTGCTCGGCGCAGCAGCAGCGACGGTCGTCGCGATCAATCTGCCCTTTGCTCTCGGCGGTTACGAAGGGTGGCGTGCGTCGTTCGTCTTCCAGTCCCTCAGGCAGGCCGACATCACGACGAACTCGATCTGGTATTGGGGTGTGCGGCACTTCTACATCACCGATTCGATGACCGCGGACGACTACGAACACGCGGAAGCGAGCTTTCAGAACACCGTCGACATCCTGTCGCCGCTGCTTGTGTTCGCGGCGTTCGGACTCGCGCTGATACTCGGGCTGCGCCGAGCTCGGCTCGACGGCATGTACCCCTGGATCGCGGTGAGCGGATCCATGCTGTGCGGCTTCCTGCTGTTCCACAAGGTGCACTCACCGCAGTACACGCTGTGGCTCGTGCCGTTCTTCGTCCTGCTGCGGGTTCCGTGGGGCGTCGTCGTCGCCTATCTCGTCGCGGACCTGTCGATGGGAATCGGCGTCTTCAAGTACTTCGCGGCCCTGGCAGCAGGCTCCGATGCCACCACCGAACAGTTCTTCGTCGAGGTCGGCGTCTGGGGACGGGCCGGTCTGCTCGTCGTCCTCTTCTTCCTCTTCGCTCGTGCCCGGCTCAGATTCGACGGCGCCCCGACCACGTCACCGCCGCCCGCTCCGGAGATCGAGTCGACCCCGGCGTCTGCCACCTCCTGAAGATCTCACTTTCGATCCGTAACGAACTACTGCGTTCCGTCGACTAGTCGGGCGGGCGGATCGATTACTGCCCATCGGGTGAAACAGGGGCAGGACATGACTTTCGGCACGGGGGAATCGACGACGTCGGCGGACGGCGTCGCGTCACGCAGGATCGGTCTCGTCGAAGACCACGAATCCGTTGCAATGGGACTGCGAGCGATCCTTGCCGACGAGTCCGATCTCGACCTGGTGGCCGTCGCCCCCACCGTCGACGAACTCCTCGTCCAGACTCGGGTTCTCGATCTGGTCGTTCTCGATCTTCGTCTCGGCGACGGGTCGTCGCCCCGCGCGAACGTCGAGAAGCTGCACTCCTGCGGGATGCAGGTACTCGTCTACACCAGCGCCGAGAACCCGTTCCTCGTCCGTTCCGCCGCACGCGCGGGTGTGCTCGGGGTCGTCCGCAAGTCCGAACCGGCCGCGGCGATCGTCTCCGCGATTCGACGCGCAGCCGATGGCGGTCAGGTCGTCACCACCGACTGGGCCGCGGCCATCGACGGTGATCCGCAGCTTCCCGACGTCGGCCTCAGTCCTCGTCAGCGCGAAGTCCTGGCCCTGTACGCGTCGGGCGAGAAGGCGGGCCGCGTCGCACGGCTGGCGGGGCTGTCGGAACAGACCGTCAACGACTACCTCGTTCGAATCCGCAACAAGTACGCCGAGGCAGGCCGACCGGCTCCGACCAAGACCGATCTGTACAAGCGCGCCGTCGAGGACGGCTGGCTGCCGATGCCGGAAGTGCATCCACACAGCTGACGGCCTGCGCGGGCGGGCGAAAAGGTTGTCGGTTCAATGCCCCTAGTTTTCAGGGCAGGACAGTCCGGTCGCCAGCTGTGAAGATTTAGTTTCAGCTTTGGTTGTGCATTGCCACAACATTTGGAACCCGGGGAGAATCTCATGTCAGCTAGCTTCGAAGCCGCAGTGGTACGTCCGTCGAGCGCGGTCGGACCCGTCGTCGAACTGTCGACGCGGCGCACCATGAGCCTCGTCCCACCGCCCGTTCAGCTGCCCCCGACCACACCCGCGACCGGACCCTTTCTGCCCAGGCCGATCCTGACGGACCGCGAAGTTCAGGTTCTGACGGGCTGGATCCGCTGCGACTCGAAGACCGCGGTCGCGAAGTCTTTGTTCCTGTCCCTCGGAACCATCAACACGCACCTGACGCGTATCCGCGCCAAGTACGCAGCCGTCGGCCGCCCCGCGTCGACGAAGGCCGCCCTCGTCGCCCGCGCACTGCAGGACGGCCTCATCGACATCGCGGATCTGTAAGGCTCTCAGCACAATTCGCGGTACGGCGAGCCGGGTAGGTACTGCTCCCACTCGTCGGGCGTCACCGACAAGCCGCCGCGATCGCAGATGCGGGAGGCGACCTCGTCGGGATCGGTTCTCCACACACGTAGATCCTGCTTCGGTCCGCCGGCGACGACAGCGTTGCCGTCGGCCGTGAAGACTGCGTCGTTCACTCGGTCCCCGTAGGCGGTCAGCGTCGCGTAGCTCTCCGGATTCCACGGATCCTTCACGTCCCAGATCCACATCGACCGACCGCCCACGCCGGCAGCGAGGCGCGTACCGCTCGGGTCGAAGGAGAGGGAGTAGACGGCGTCGCGCGGACCGTGGATCCGCGCGACGTGTCGGGGAGCCGACGAATCCTCGACGTTCCACAACCGGACCGTCCGATCAGCGCTGCCCGCAGCCAGAATTCGCCCGTCCGGGTCGAAGGCGACCGTCGTCGCATCGTCGTCGAATCCGTCCAGGGTCGTCGTAAGCCTCGGTGCGTCGGGCACGGTGACATCCCACAGTTCGACGACGTCGGCCAGGGTAGGGACGGCGATCACGCGGCCATCGGGACTGAAAGCCATGACCTGCGGGTTGTTGCCTGCGTCGAACGTAGCCAGCTGTACCGGGCGGTCCGGTGTGCTCACGTCCCACAGCGAGATGTCCGACGAGTTCTGCGGTGACACGGCCAGGAGGTCACCGTTTCTCGAGAATGCAAGGGCTCCGACGAGCGTCGCGACCGCAGGATGCGGCCCGCCCAGCGGGATCGGGTTACGCGGGTTCTCGATGTTCCACAGCTGAAAGGCTCCCGACGCGGTGCCACCCGCGACCACCGTTCCGTCCCACGAGATGGCCGCGGCACCCGTCAGCGGGTCGGAGGGCACGGTCGACGTCAGATTCTGTCCCGCAGAGACCGGTCGGTCAGGATTTGTGACGTCCCACAATCGCAGCCCGTCTCCCCGTGAGCCGACACCCGCGACGATGCGGGTGCCGCTGCCGTCGATCGGATTGACGAACACGGTGTCGGTCTGGCCGCTCATCACCGGACCCGGCATCGGCCACAGGCGCGTGATCCCGTCCTGGCCTGCGGCGATCAGCGACCTGTCGTCCGGGCTGTACGCGACCGACAGAACCACGCTCGAACCAGGCAGGACCTCGCGCGGATCGTCGGTGACGGTATCCCAGGTCCGCATCGAACTGTCCGAGCTGACCGCCGCGAGCTCCGAGCCGTCGGGGCTGAATGCGACGTCGTTGACGTAGCTGGTGAACCCGGTCAGCGCGGGCCTGCTCGTGAGGCCACCACGCTCGTCGACGGCCCATCGCACCACCTCCCGTCCGGTTGTCCCGGCGGCGAGTGTGCGGCCGTCCGGCGCGAACGCGAGCGACAGGTAGTCGTTCGTCGAACCGTCGGCGGGCACGTCGACGACGGGCGCTCGCAGGTCCGCTGTGTTCCAGACCCGCAGCGACCGCCCGACGCCCGCGGTCACGAGCAGCGCACCGCTGGGGGCGAACGCGGCGGCGTTGACGGCGCCCGACGTCCCGGGATTCGCGACGAGAGCAGGTGCGCGACGGTCCGACACATCCCACAACGACACGTCGCCCTGCGCGGACACCATGACCAGCGCACGACCGTCCGCGTCGAACGCCAGCACCTTCGACCGGGCATCGTCCACAGCAGCCAGCTCGACGGGCGCATCCGGATCCGAGACGTCCCACAGACTCGTGCCCGACGCGCCTCCGACGGCCACGATCGGCTCCGAGGGAGCGAAGGCAAGCGCCACCGCCGAACCCGGTCCTGACAGCGTGATGGTCCCGCGGGACTGCGCGGCCGACCCGTCGACCGACCACAGACGCACGACGCCGTCCGCACCTGCCGTTGCCAGCACGGTTCCGGTCGAATCGATCCGCGCCCGCGATTGTCCGGGAACGCCGGGGAGCCGCACCGGCGCGTGGATTGCCGACGCGTCGAGCAGCGCCGAGCGCGCAGCCTGGGTCGGGTTCGTCTCGTACGCCGCGAGCGCAAGGTGTACCGACAGGCCCGGATCGAGCTCGCGGAGTCGCTCTGCGGTCCCGGCGACCTGACCCGCCAGCGCAGACTCCGCGTCGGCACGGCGTTGGTCCGCGTCCGCTCGTGCGGAGAAGGCGACGCCGGCGGAACCGACTGCGACGACCGTGACGACGGCGAGGGCAGCAGCCAGTCCCTCCAACACCCGCCGCCGACGACGACGCTGCGACCGGAAATGATCGACCCGGTCGCGGCTCGCGGCGAGGAAGTCACGGTCGACGGCATTCAGGTCGTCGCGGTGGTCACCGTCTGCCAGCGAGTCCTCGACGGCGTCGAGCCGACTGCGGGACAGAACCGACCCGGTGTCGCGTCCGGCCTCGTCCCACAACACCGCGGCGTCGGTGAGCCTCCTGTGCGTCAGCAACCATTGCCGATCGTCCGCGATCCACAGCCGCATCCGGTCCCAGGCCGTCAGCAGCACTTCGTGGGTCACCGACACGGCTTCTTCCTCGACCGTCAGCAGACGACTCGCAGTGAACGCCTCCAACACCGTCTCGACATCGGCGTCCACGCCGTCGCCGTGGAACAGCTCGGCACGAGCCACGCGTCGACGCGTCAGTACCTCTCCGTCGATGTTGACCAACCGCACGAAGATGCGTCGTGCCTGTTCCTGCTGGGCGGGTGTCAACGACGCGAAGACCGTCTCGGCGCTCTGCTGCACGGCACCGGCGAGTCCTCCGGTGGCGTGATAGTCGTCGACGGTCAGCCTGTTTCCCTTGGCCAACTGCCACGTCGAGAGAAGGGCGTGCGACAGCATCGGCAGCGCACCCTGGTCGTGTGCGAACGTCGAGCCACGAGGCTCGAACTCCTTGATCAGCGCACGCAGCAGGGCGTCGTCGACGGTCATGCCTGCCTTGCGCGCCGGCTCGACGATGACGTCGGCCACCTCTTTCGGACCCAGTCGCCCGACGACGACGGGACTGTCACCGAGTCCTCGGACGAAGACGTCTTCCCCGATGGCGTTCTGATAGAAGTCCGCACGCAGACCGAAGACGACCACGACGCTCGAGCCGTCGAGCACCCGTCGGACAGCGTCACGGAACGCCGCTCGCTCGTCGTCCGTCGCCAGCGTCCACAGCTCCTCGATCTGGTCGAACACCAGGACCGCAGTGTGCGTCTCGGTGTCGACGAAGTCCCGCGCTCCTACGAAACCGGAACGAACCGTGACACCTTCTCGGGCGCCCGCCAGGCCCGCACGCAGCAACGAGGATTTGCCGGAGCCCGACGCCCCCAGCACGACGACGACGCCTCCACCTGCCTCGGCGAGCGCGTCGACCCGCGCCACGAGGGTGCCGGTGACGTCGTCGCGGCCGAAGAACCATTCGCGATCCTGCTCGCCGAACGCTTCGAGACCCTTGTACGGCGCCTGCCCCTTGCGCGAGTGCTTCCGCCCCGGGGACGAGCGGACCCGCCCGACGGCATCCCACCACCGTTGTCGCTCGGCTCTGCTGTCCACTCCGCATGCGGCGAGTACCCGGTCGAACATCTCCGAGCTGGCCTTCACCGGCACGTGATGCCCGAAGAACCATCCCCTGACGGTGCCGTGCAGGCCGCCCGAGCGCTCGACCAGTTCGCGATACGTGACACCGGACTGCTCGCGCAGAGCGCGAAGTCCGGCTGCCAGCTCGGCCCTGGTGACTATCGCCGAGGGATCCGGGCGGTCGGTATTCATGCGCGAACTATAGGGCAATACCGGCTCTTCGCCAGGTCAACGCCCGACCGAATGTATTGACCCTGTACGGACTCGGGCGACGAAGTGGCACACCGAGCAGCTGTCCGTGCAAAATCAGACCAGGCGGTCGGACGCCGGCGCCCGGGAACACCCGGCGTCGAACCCACTCGAAGGAGGTCGGACACGCAATGACCCCACCACGTCCGCCGAACCCACCCTCGGATGACGATTCGCCCCTGGACCGGGACGGTCACCTGTATCGCAAGCCCCCGCTGAGCGCACGCGAGGTCGAAGTCATGATCGCGTGGTTCGCGTCGGACTCGAAGCCCGAAGCGGCCAAATCGGTGCACATCTCCGTCGGCACCATCAACACGCACCTGACGCGCATTCGCCAGAAGTATCTGTCGGTCGGGCGTCCCGCACCGACGAAGGCCGCCCTGTTCGCGCGTGCGCTACAGGACGGCCTGACGAAGCTCGACGATTGGTGACGTCTAGACGTGCGTGTGCGTGTCCACGCCCTCCGACTCCAGCTTGCGGTTGCGCATGATGCTGCTGACGAAGGCCGCACCGATGAAGAAGACGCCGACGAGACCGGTGATGATCTCGTTGATGTGCACGCCGATCGAGACCAGCAAGATGACGGCCAGCGCACCGATGGCCCAGTGCGCGCCGTGCTCGAGGTAGACGTAGTCGGACAACGTGCCCTTGCGGACGAGGTAGACCGTGATGGAACGGACGAACATAGCACCGATGAAGCCCAGGCCGAGCGCGATGATGATCGGGTCCGCGGTGATGGCGAACGCGCCGATGACGCCGTCGAACGAGAACGACGCGTCCAGCACCTCGAGGTAGAGGAACAGGAAGAAGCCCGCCTTGCCGGTTGCCTTGGCGAGGTTCGACGGCCCACCCGAGGACTCTTCGCCCTCTTCGTCCACATGGAACAGTTCACCGAGACCGTTGACGGCGATGTAGGTGATCATGCCGAGCACACCCGACACCATGACGGTGGAGATCTTGTCGTCCTCGGCGAGGAACTCGGCGCTGAGCACCAGCAACAGACCGGCGACGACGACGGACAGCTGGTCCAGACGGCCGATGCGCGCGAGCGGCTTCTCGAGCCAGCTCAGCCACGTGATGTCGCGGTCCTCGAAGATGAAGTTCAGGAACAGCATCAGCAGGAACATGCCGCCGAACGCCGCGATCTGCGGGTGCGCGTCGGTCAGCAGCGTCTCGTAACTCGGTGAGCCGTCCGGGAAGTACGCGGCGTCGTCGGCCGGCGGGTTGAGCGCCAGGTCGAGAGCCTCGACCGGCCCCTTGCCCGACGCCGCCCAGACGATGACGAGCGGGAACAACAGGCGCATGCCGAACACGGCGATCACGATGCCGATGGTCAGGAAGATCTTCTGCCAGAACTCGCTCATGCGTCGCAGCACGGTCGCGTTGATGACGGCATTGTCGAACGACAGAGACACTTCGAGGACGCCCAGAATCGCGACGAGGAAGAGCGCCTGCCAGCCGCCGTAGAGGAAGGCCACGACCATCGAGACGAGGGTGACTCCGATGGACCAACCGAATATTCGCAGAACCACTGTCGGTGGCCTTTCTCTTGCCATCGTGAAGAACGTCAGAAAACGGGAAAACCCCCGCCCATCATGGAGGATGGAACGGGGGTATCCCCAATCTTGAGAACGCCTTTACTAGACGTTTACTCCGAAGTCGCGGGCGATTCCGGCGAGTCCGGAGGCGTAGCCCTGACCGACCGCGCGGAACTTCCATTCGGCACCGTTGCGGTACAGCTCGCCGAAGACCATGGCCGTCTCGGTCGAGGCGTCCTCGCTGAGGTCGTAGCGAGCGAGCTCCGAGTTGTCGGCCTGGTTGATGACGCGGATGAACGCGTTGCGCACCTGACCGAACGACTGCGAGCGGGCATCGGCGTCGTAGATGGAGACGGGGAACGTGATGGAGTCGACGTTCGGCGGAACAGCAGCCAGATCGACCTTGATCTGCTCGTCGTCGCCCTCGCCCTCGCCGGTGGTGTTGTCACCGGTGTGCTCGATGGACCCGTCGGGAGACTTGAGGTTGTTGAAGAACACGAAGTGCTGGTCGCTCAACGCCTTCTTCTCGGTGCTCAGCGCGATGGCGCTGGCGTCCAGGTCGAAGTCCGTTCCGGTCGTCGTACGAATGTCCCAGCCGAGACCGACCGTGACCGCGGTCAGGTTGGGAGCTGCCTTGGTGAGTGAGACATTGCCGCCCTTGCTGAGGCTGACGCCCATGGAGAAGTCCTTTCGATGTGGATTCCGCTACGGCATTCACCGTAGTGGTCGTGTGTCCGATTCGTGCGAGTTCATCCGGTTGTACTCAGCCAACGCGCGCACCACACGCCGAAGTTCCCGTCAGTACTATCGGGCTCGTGACAAGTCGCTGGCCTGGGGCCTTTCGCCGCGGAGGGGGAGCCGAATCCGCCGCGCGCGCGTCGCAGGACACCGCCGTCGCCGCATTCCTCGACATGGACAAGCGACAGTCGATCGCGTCGACCGGCGTCGACGCCATCAAAGCACTGACGCCCGATCGTGACGTCTCGTCCGCGTGGGCGGGCGCGCAGAAGAAATGTTTCGACGCCGGCGCGGCGTATCTCGCCGCGATGGACCAGTTCGACGGCGTCGCCACACCAGCGGCGCAGGCTGCGTTCGACAACGCGACGCGCGCACTCGGTGAGGCGAGCCGAGCAGTCGATGCGTTCTACGAGGCGCACCGCACCGACCTCGAGCAGGCCCGGGCGATGCTCGCTGCGACACCGCGCCTGGCGCAGGACGCGAAAGCCCTCGCACAGAAAGCCCAGATGGCCGTCGCCGATGCCGACGAGAAATACATCGGCTATCCGTCGATCCGCGCGGCGTGGTCGTCGGTCGACGCCGCCGTCGCCGCTCTCGATGCAGCGATGGCGTCGCAGAACGCCCTCGGTGCACGCGCCGCTGCAAGCGACGTCCGTGATGCCGCGAGTGCGCTGGAGGCGGCGATCGACGCGGCCCCGGCACGTGAGCGCGAGGCACGCTCGGCCCTCGCTTCGGTGCGCACGCGCCTCGAAGCCGTCCGTACACGCTCCGAACGCCTGGCACCTGCCTTCTCGACGCTGCTGCGTGAGTTCAACGTCGCCAGCTCGGCGGATCTGTCCGGCAACGAGAAGGCCAGCGATCGCCACATCGAGCAAGCTGCCGAGGACATGTCGGCGGCCCGTGCAGCGGCGGATTCCGGGAATCCCGAGCAAGCATTGGACTACATCACGCAGGCGCGAGCACACCTGAGCGACGCGGAGGAGCTCGTCGACGCGGTGACCGACCGCGTCGACCTGCTTCGTGCGGTGAAAGCCAACCCGCGAGAGAAAGAACAAGCGGTGCGTTTCAAGTTACGAGACGCCCAACAATTGGCGCTCAACCGCGGACTGGTTGCCGAGTGGGGATCGGTACTGGATGCTCAGCTGGCTCGGATCGAGCGAGCAAGCACCGCGTTGACCGGAACCCACCCGGACTACTGGTCGTATCTGCAGGATCTGGACAGTATTTCCGGATTCATCGCCGGGGTGATCGACCGCATGCGAGCCTCCGCCCGATGACACCCGGCTCGGCAACACCTGCCGCGGCAGGACCCGCTCGACAACTCCTAAGGAATCCGGTGCAACACTTTCGACACCTCGACGCCGCCACGCAGGCCGCGCTGTTCTTCCGGTCGCCGTCACCTGTCGACCCGAACGGCGATTTGGCCAGTGTCGCAACGGCTCTCGGAGCCACGTTGTACATGCCTGCGACACGGCAGGATCTGACGGCCACGCTCGTCAAGCGCAGCGCGGAAGGCGTCTGCTCGTTGGTGATCGACCTCGAGGACGCCGTCGCCGACGACAATCTCGAAGAGGCCATCGGCAACACCGTCGCAACGCTCGACGAGCTACATCTTTCCGACGATCTCGGCTCGCTGGTGTTCGTCAGGGCTCGTACACCGGAACAGATCCGACGCATCAGCACGGAGGTCGCACACGGCGCCCGCGCGCTGTCCGGCTTCGTGGTCCCGAAGTTCACGGCCGCACGCGGTGCGTCGTTCCTCGACGAGATCGCCGCAGCCTCCGACGTGCACGGCAAGCGGTTGTTCGCCATGCCCGTTCTGGAATCCACGGAGGTGCTCTTCCGCGAGACACGTGATGCGGAACTGATGGCGATTCGCGAACTCCTCGTCGCGCATCGGGACCGCATCCTCGCCGTACGTATCGGCGCCACCGACATGTGCGGCAACTTCGGCATCCGACGCGACCGCGACCTGACGATCTACGACGTCCGTGTGGTCGCCGACGCGATCAGCGCCATCGTCAACCACCTCGGCCGTTCGGGGGATTCGGGATTCGTCATCACCGGCCCGGTCTGGGAGTACTTCGCCGACCACGAACGCATGTTCCGCCCGATGCTGCGGCAGACGCCGTTCGTCGAACACGAAGCGGTACGGTTCCGTCAGCAACTCGTCAGCAGCGACCTCGACGGGCTGCTGCGTGAGGTCGCACTCGATCGGGCCAACGGAATCCAGGGCAAGACCGTCATACATCCGTCGCATGTTCCTGCGGTGCACGCACTGTCGGCCGTCACGCACGAGGAGTATCACGACGCGCTCGACATTCTCGAGTCGAACTCGGGCGGGGTACGCCCGTCCGGATACCGCAACAAGATGAACGAGCTCGGCCCACACCGCAATTGGGCCCGACAGACCATGCTGCGCGCGAATGCGTTCGGCGTCACCAACGAAGGGATCACGTTCGTGGATCTGCTCACGGCATTGGCGGGCCGATGACGACGCCCAACCCGGCATCGGGTGTCGTCGTCACCGGCACCGGGTCGTCGTCGGACTGGACGGTGGAGCAACTCGTTCAGCCCGGGTTACGCCGAAACCCAAGGCGCGCACACCTTCTCGTGTCGGAGGTGCTCGGCAAGCACATTCCGGTGGATCCCGAGGTCGTCACCGCGGCCGCCGACCGCCTCGGCACTCTCGTACTCGACGCCGTCGGCGGATCCGACGTCGTCGTACTCGGATTCGCCGAGACGGCAACCGGTCTCGGCCACGGCGTCGCAGCTCGGCTCAACGCCCACTGCTACCTGCACTCGACGCGTCGAGACGTGCCAGGCATCGAGGTGTACGGGGAGTTCCAGGAGGGGCACTCGCACGCGACGGACCACCGCCTGCTGCCGACGTCCGCGGACGTTCTTGACGTGCCGCTGCCGCTGGTTCTCGTCGACGACGAGATCTCGACCGGCAAGACCGCGCTGGAAGCGATCCGCTCGGTGCACGCGACGACGCCGCGGCAGCACTACGTGATCGCGTCGCTCGTCGACATGCGCGCGCCCGAGCACCGTGCCCACTCCGATTCCGTCGCAGCCGAACTCGGTGTCGTCATCGACAGCGTCAGCCTGGCTCAGGGCAGCGTCGACCTCGGTGACACACTCGTCGACGACGTCGCCGCGCTGCCCGAGCCGCAGTTCAATCCCGTCGCGGACAAGGCCGGAACCGTCACGCGCGTCGACGCGGAGTGGCCCGACGCAGTTCCCGACGGCGGCCGCCACGGCTTCCTGTCCTTCGACACGCCTGCGTTCGAGGCGGCGATCGCCCGCGTCGCCGCTCAGGTCGACGCGGCACTGCCACCGGGCGCGCCGATCGTCGTGCTCGGACACGAGGAATTGATGTACCTGCCGCTTCGGTTGGCGTCGATTCTGCGGGCGGGCGGACATCCCGCGCTGTTCCAGACCACCACGCGCTCACCGGCATACGTGCTCGATCGACCCGACTACCCGCTGCGACGCGGCTTCCAGTTCGTCGCCCCCGAGCACGGGGAATCCGAGGCGCGCTACGTCTACAACGCGTCGGGACCCGAGGACGCGATTCTGGTCCTGGTCGTCGACGATCCCGCCGACACCGAACGCCTGTTCGGCGAAGGCGGAGCTGCACGGACTCTCGCGGCGTCGGGATCCGACGTTCTGGTCGTCGTGGTCTCCGGGGCCGATCCGTTAGCGCTCACCGCATCACGCCGCGCGGTTCCGTTGACCGGGCCGGCGTTCGGATCGTACGCACCACACGAGGTCACTTGGCTGCTGAAAGATCTCTCGCACGTCGAACTCGAAGCAGGAATCGCCGAGCGCGAGAAGAACATTCAAGCGGGTACCGCGCACTACGCCGAGTCGCTCCCCATCGAGTACCAACCCGATGTCGCCTACCGCGAGCTGTTCGAGAAAGTCCTGCAGGAGAGCGCTTCTCGCTTGGCGATCGCCGTCGGAACGGTGACCGAGATCGTGCTTGCCGAGCGCGGCCACGACGTCGTGCTCGCGTCCCTGGCACGGGCGGGAACACCTGTCGGCATACTGATGCGGCGCTGGGCACACCAGGTGCACGGACTAGAGTTGCCGCACTACGCGGTGTCGATCGTCCGCGACCGCGGAATCGACTCCGTTGCGCTGCGTTACCTCGCCGACAACCACGACCCGGGCAAGGTCGTCTTCGTGGATGGATGGACCGGTAAGGGGGCGATCGCTCGTGAGCTGACCGCGGCGCTCGACGCGTTCGACGGTCCCCGGTTCGATCCCGACCTCGCGGTCCTCGCCGATCCGGGCCAGTGCGCGCGCACCTACGGCACGCGTGACGACTTCCTGATCGCGTCGGCATGCCTCAATTCGACGGTGTCCGGACTGGTTTCACGCACCGTCCTCAACCGCGATCTGATTCGCGACGGCGAATTCCACGGGGCGAAGTACTACGCGGACCTCGCCCCCGACGACGTGTCCAACCATCTGCTCGATACCGTCGCCGCGCAGTTCGATGCGGTACGCGACGATGTCACCGCCTCCGTCGCCGCGGTGACCGCGTCCAATCGCACGCCGACGTGGTCGGGCTGGGCATCGGTGGAGAAGGTGCGCGACGAGTTCGGAATCTCGCACGTCAACTTCGTCAAGCCGGGAGTCGGGGAGACGACGCGGGTACTTCTCCGACGCGTTCCCTGGCGAATTCTGGTGCGTGACATCGACGCTCCGGAGCACGAGCACATCAGGATGCTCGCCGCGGCCCGGGGAGTACCCGTCGTCGAGGTGCCGGATCTCGCGTACTCGTGCATGGGATTGATCAAGGACGTCACGTGAGCATTCTGATCTCGGTCGACCTGGACCGTACGATGATCTATTCCGCTGCGGCACTGGGGTTCCCCGTCGACGACTCCGTACGCTGTGTCGAGATGTACGACGGCGCCCCACTGTCCTACATGACCCACGTGGCCGCCGAATCCCTGGAGACGCTGACGCGCAGGGCCGTCGTGGTGCCGACGACGACGCGCACCATCGAGCAGTTCCAGCGGATCGCGCTACCGGGTGCGCCGTGGCGGTACGCCATCACCAGCAACGGCGGCAACATTCTCGTCGACGGCGTAGCGGATCAGGCGTGGCGCCAGAGCTTTTCGACGGTCGATCTGGACGGTGTGCGCGGCGAACTGGAACGCCGCGCGGTCGGCGACTGGGTATTGAAGCGTCGCACTGCCGACGACCTGTTCTGCTACCTCGTCGTCGACACGGCATCGGTGCCCGCGGACTTCCTCGCCGACTGGTCGACGTGGTGTGCCGAACGCGGATGGAACGTCTCGCAGCAGGGCCGCAAGGTGTACACGATGCCCGACGTCGTCTGCAAGAGCCGAGCCGTCGCGGAGGTGCTCTCCCGCTGCATCGACGACGGAACCCTCGACGCCGACGCCGTCACACTCGCGGCAGGCGACGGCGCCCTCGACGCCGAGATGCTCATCGCCGCCGATCGGGCGATCCGGCCGAAGCACGGCGAACTCGAACTCCTCGGCTTCCGACACGAGCGGCTCGAGGTCACGGACGCGGCGGGCGGCAAGGCGAGCGAACAGATACTCGCGTGGATGCAGGCACTGGTCGAACAGGACGGAACCGTCGGCGTCGGAGGTGCGTCCAAGTAGTCGAGGTCGGTTCGTAGCTGGGGGGATACGGATGAACACGCAGGTAGACGGTTCGGGCATGCCGTGGGGGTCCCGGTGAGTCCGGAACCGGAGTTCGTTCTCTCCGATCTTCCCAGCGTGATGGAGAAGCTGGACGTCGCACTTCCGTCCGTTCTGCAGGGCGGATCTCCCCTGCCGTTGGGGCTCGCGTTGGGACTCGACGGTGTGGTTTCCGACATCTCGAGGCGCGCCGGGTACGCCGTTCGGTACGACGGACCCGGCGGTGCGGCCGACGACGTGTTCGACGCGATGAGCCACGCCGAGATCTACGGCAAGGTTTCCGAGTTCACCCCGGACACGTTGCAGAACATGGCGAACAACTGGCGCACGATCGGGGGGAACGCGTCCAAGGACGCCGGGCAGTTCGCGTCGGATATCGGCAACGTCATCGGGCAGGACTGGCAGGGTGCCGCTGCCGAGGCGGCCGGAGCGGGCGTGCAGCGCTACGCGGTGTCGGCCGTCGAGCTGATGATCGCGTCGCACACGTTCTCGGGCACGATCGCCGCCGCGCACGACGCCCTCTCCGACACCAAGAGCAGCGTGCCTGCGCCGCAACCGATCTCGAAGACCGACCGTGTCCTCGACGTCTTCGCGTCGGTCGGCAACCTCGTCGTCCCCGGTTCGATGAAGAACTCCCAGTTCGAGCGCGACGAAGCCGAGGAACAGGCTCGCACGATCATGAAGACGCTGTACCAACCGGCCATTCGCGACGCGAGCGACCGTATCCCGGTTCTCCCTCGGGCGCTCGATCCGTCGAACGGCGGCGAGGCGAGCGGCTCGGGTTCAGGGCACTACGTTCCGTACGGCGGGTCCTCGGGATCGACCTGGTCCGGAGGAGGGACGTCGTCGTCGGGCGGCTCACTTCCCGGCCCGCAGGCCGAACCCGGCGGTCAGTCTGGATCGACCGCGACGACGTCGCCGTCGACACCCCAGGAGACCGCGACGCAGGCAGCAGGCTGGACTCCGACGTCCGGTGACTCCGCATTCGGTGCTGCGCCGACGACCTCTGCAGCTGGCAGCGGGACGGGTGGCGGTTCCACGCCCGGTGGTGGTTCCACGTCCGGTGGCGGATCGATGCTCGGTGCACCGGTCGGCGGTCGGGGCGGTGCCGCTGGACCCGGTGACTCGCGATCCAACGGACGCCTCGGTGGCGGTTCGGGCGCCGGGGGAATGGGTGGAACCGGCGGCTTCGGAACAGCTCCGCGTGGTGGCTCGTCACTCGGTGGGTCGACACTCGGCGGCACCCCGTCGGGCGGCCCGGGCGGGACGGGCGGCAGCGCAGGCGGCGTCGCAGGTGCGACGACGGCGCACGGACGGCCCGGCGCTCCGGGTATGGGCGCGATGGCGCCCGGCGCGGGTAGAGGCGTCACCGACGGCGACGACGTCCACAAGACTCCGGGCTACCTCGTCGACGCGATCAACGGTGACGAGCTGATCGGCACCCTTCCCTTGGTAGCGCCACCGGTACTCGGCGAATGATACAGCGGCAGTGGGTCTTTCGCGGTCTCGAGTTCAGGAGCCTGATGCGCAGCGTCGGTCGGGACAGACTGCCGTTTCCGCTCCAGTTCCGTCCGCTCGTCGCGTCGGCGGAGGAGTACGCCCGCCAACAACACGACGCCGACGTCCTGGCGACGTCCGCCCTCGACGACGATCTTCGAGTCTCGTTGCGTGCCATCGTGGACCCGACGTATCGCATCGAGGTCGTCGGTCACCACCGACGGCGTGGATCCGAGCCGGAGAAGGTTCGCGCGCACGCCGCAGTGCAGCACGACGTGGGCGTCGTCCTGGTCCAGGATCCCGGCGTCGACGACGCGACCGGACACGATGTGACGGTCACGCTCGTCGACAGTCGTCACGCGGCACGTCTCGTCCTCGGGGCTCTTCCCGTCTGCGGTTCGGGTGACACACCACGGCTCGACGTGGTTCGGAGACAGGCGGATTCGAACGAGGCCATGGTGCGTGCTGCGACGCGCACATCGGACCGCGAGCGCGCCGACCAGCTTCTCGGCCGTCCCCAGTCGAGTGCGGGCGAAATTCTGATCTGCAGAGGTGCGTCGATCGACGGACGCCCCGATGACACCGCAGCCGGCTTCCACTGGATCGACATCGACGGCGACGGACGCTACATCGTCCGGCACGGATCGATCGTCAGCATTCTTCCTGCCTCCCCGGCGGATCTCGAACGGGAGGTGAGGCGCGCAGTCGATGACGTCACCCGTTGACACCCCATCGATTTTCGATACCCTATCGATAGTCGTTGTTATCGATTGTCGATAGGGAGGCGTCGTGATGAATCAGCTGGGCTCGGTGCGCCAGAACAAGCTGCTCGCATGGGGGTTCGCCGCGGCAATCGCGATCTGGACGGTACTGAATCTCGTACAGTTCCACCGCTCGTCCACGGTCGACGCCACCATCGAAGCATCGGAGAAGCAGCCCGCCCTCCCGATGTTCGGCGCCGAGTTCACGCCGGGAAACATCGTCGAGATCACCGTCGCGAAGTCGGATCTGGGCCACCTGCAGGGGTTCGTCACGTTCTGCGGATACGCCCAGCCCATCGCCGTGATGGTCGTACTGTTGTTCGGCCTGCTGTTTCTCTACCGATTCACCGTCGACGTGCTGACCGGGCAGCCCTTCACGAAGCGCGCCAATTCGAACCTGCTCATGGTGGGTGTCGCGGTCGTCGCCTACCCGATCGTGCCGGGCATCTTCGGGCGTCTCGGCACGAATTCCGTCATCGGTGCACTCGATCTGGATACGTTCGACTCGGCGAGCTCGGCCGTGGGTGTCTGGACAGCGATCGGAATTGCGTTCTTCCTGCAGATCGTGTTCGCCGCCATGCAGCAGGGCGCCAGACTCGCCGAGGACACCGAGGGCCTCGTCTGATGGGTGACGCCCCCGACCACCTGATCACCTGTCATCTCGGCGAGGTTCTCGACGCCCGCGGAATGACGCTCGCCGAGCTGTCACGTCTGGCCGGAGTAAGCGTCGTGAATCTTTCGGTGCTGAAGAACGACCGGGCCAAGGCAATTCGATTCTCGACGCTGACCGCCATCTGTCGGGTGTTGAACTGCAGCCCGGGCGAGCTGTTCACCGTCCGCGACTGAGTACGAGCAATCGGACAAATCGACCCAGTACATTGGAGGAGGCCATCCGCTATCCCACTCGAATCGAAGGACACACATTGTCTGCTCCCGCCGGTCAGCCCTTGGTGAAGGGACAGAACGGACCGATCTCCGCCAGTGACGTGATCGTGTCGGTGCAGCTCACCGCACCCGCTGACCTGTCGGCCCTGCTGGTCACCTCCACCGGCAAAGTCCGCTCCGACGCCGACTTCGTGTTCTTCAACCAGCCGCAGGGCCCCGGCGTTCGCCTCGTACCCGGCGCAGCCGGACAGCCCGCGCAGCTGGCCATCTCGCTGGCGCAGATCCCCGCGGACATCGAGCAGATCCGCGCCGTCATCACGCTGGAGGACGCGTCGAGCAACTTCGGTCGTTCCGCGGCGCCCACAGCGTTCGTCTCCGACGGGCAGGGCACGCCCCTGTTTCACTACACCGTCGACGGCCTGAGCAGTGAGTCCATCGTCATCGCGCTCGAGGTGTACCGGCGCGCGGGCGCGTGGAAGGTCCGCGCCGTCGGCCAGGGATACGCCGGTGGATTCGCCGCCCTCGTCACCGATCACGGAGTCAGCGTCGACGACGAGCCCGCCGCACAACCCGCGCCGGCGCAGCCGGTCTCGACTCCCGCGCCGACGCCGCCTCCCGCCCCCCCTGCACCCACGCCCCCTCCTGCCGCGCCCGCGGGACCGCCCGAGGTCAGTCTCACCAAGGCTCGGCCCGTCAGCCTCACCAAGGGCCAGAAGGTCACGCTGCGCAAGGACGGCGGCGTCGCGCTGACCATCATCCGTATGGGCTTGGGCTGGGATCCGGTGCAAGCTCCGAAGAAGACGAGTTTCTTCGGGGGCGGTAACCGAGGCGGAGGAAACATCGACCTGGACGCGTCGGCGATCCTGTTCGCAAACCGAAATGTCGCCGACATCGTCTACTACGGCCAGTTGAAGTCCAAGGACAGCTCGATTCTGCACCAGGGTGACAACCTGACCGGTGAGGGCGAAGGCGACGACGAGGTCGTGAACGTCGACCTGACCCGCGTGCCCGCGCACATCGACGCGATCGTGTTCACCGTGACGTCGTACCGCGGCCAGACGTTCGAGCAGATCCAGAATGCGTTCACCCGACTCGTCGACGACACCAACAACATCGAGTTGGCGCGATTCACGCTGCAGGGCGGCATGCCGTTCACCGGACTGGTCATGGCCAAGGTCTTCCGCGAAGGCGGCAACTGGAAGTTGCAGGCGATCGGCGACGGCATCCAGGCCAAACACGCAGGCGAGGCGGTCCCTCAGCTCGGCAAGTACCTGTAGGGCGTCGCACGCAGGAAGTTTACGCGCACGCCTGTCCGTTCGTCAGGACGTGGGTACCGGCTCGTGTCGACGGCCGGTGACCCGCGTTCTGCCTGCGACATCGGGTGCACCGTCGAGCACTCCACCCACGGGATCGTCGACGCCGCCGCGCCGCACGAGATCCTCGGAGGGCCGATAGATCTGGCGTATCACCAACGCGCACAACAGCACTACAGCGAGATCACGCACGACGACGGTCGCGGTGAACCACTGCTCGGGTATTCCCTTGTTCTCGATACCGAGGTAGTAGTACATCCGCGGAAACCACACGAGAGCATCGATCGTCATCCACGCCAACAGAATTCGACGATGGGGCAGTGCCAACACCGCGAGCGGCACGAGCCACAGCGAGTACTGCGGACTCCACACCTTGTTGGTGAGCAGGAACCCGGCGACGACGAGAAACGTCAACTGCGCCAGCCGAGGCCGGGTCGGCGCGTTCATCGCGATGTAGGCGACGCCGACGCACACCGCGACGAACAGCAGCAGTGTCACCGCGTTCAGCACCATGGGCTTGTCGCCGGGGTAGAGGGTTCCGTCGAATCCGGTCCATCCCGTGAACGACGAGATGACGTTGTAGAGGGAATCGGGATCCGCGCCGCGCGCCGAGTTGAGCCGGAAGAACTCGTACCAGCCGTGCGGATACAGCAGTGCTACAGGGAGATTGACGACGAGCCACGCCGCCAGCGTCGAGCATGCGGCGATGCACCATTCGCGCATCTTGCCTGCGCGCCAACACAGTACGAGGAGCGGTCCGAGCAGGAACAGGGGATAGAGCTTGGTCGCGCCGCCGAGTCCGAGCAGAACACCGGCCAGCACCGGACGTTTCCTGCTCCACGCGAGAATGCTGCACGCGGCGAAAGCCGTTGCGAGAGCGTCGAAGTTGGTGAATGCATGCACGATCACCAACGGTGATCCCGCGACCAGCGCGGCATCCCAGATTCGGCGTCCGGCAGAAAGAGCCGTCGCCCACACCGTGATCAACCATGCCAGTACGAGACCGACGACGACGACGTTGAAGTAGACGACCACCTGTAGCGCCTGCGGCAGGAACGGCATCGCGGTCCAGGCTTTCGCGACCACCATCGAGCCGTACTGGTACAGGCCGGACAGAACCGGATACTCCATGTATCGGATCTGGGTGGTCCCGTCGGAATTCGCTTCCTCCCAGGACTTCTTGTACGGGAAGGCGCCCTCGTCGAGGCGTTCGGCGCCGTACAGAGGCACCGTGTCGGAGTAGCACATCGCGACGTACTGACGGCTTCCGCTCCAGTCGAGGCCGAGGGCACCCTCCGGTCCGTTGGGTGCCTGCTGAATGCACCCGGCTTTCGCGAACCAGCCGAGGCTGAGGAACACCACGGCCAGAAGGAGCAGAACCCGCAGTGGCGTCATGAATCGCTGACGCCCGATCACGGCATGCTTACCGGCCGGGCCGCCGATGACCGCAGCCAATTCTGCGGTCATCGGATCGGTCACGGCGGGCTGATCCCGCGCGCGGTCGGACGAGCGATCGGGAGCGAGCGGACCTGGGCTCGCCAGCATGCGGTCTCGATGAGTCGTTCCGCGGGCTGCACTCCGGCCGCTTGCGGGCCGGGAGGATCCGTCGTCGCTCACTCCGTGAAGGCTACCGGGCCGGCTCGGGCTCGATCTCTTCCGGCGTCGCAGGCGACTGGGGGGTCGCCGGGGATTGCGTCGTCGGCGCGGGAGCGAGTCCCGGGAGCGGGATCGTCACGCCGGGAAGGATCTCGACCTGTCGAGGAGTGATGACGACAGGCGGGGAGATCTCCGTCGGAATCGGAAGCGTGACCGCTGGCGGAACGGTCGTCGGCGCCACCGACGGCGCGGGAGCGGCAGGAGCCGTGTACTGCGGCACGCCTGCCTGACCGGCGATGGGCTCCGGCGTCGGGAAGGTCTCGTTGGAGGTGCCTTCCAACGCACCGTCCATCGTGTCCTTCCAGATGTCCGACGGGATGCCCGAACCGTAGATCGAGCCACCGTAGCTGTTCTGCAACGGCAGGCCCTGCTCGGTGCCGACCCAGACTGCCGTGGACAGCGACGGCGTGTAGCCGACCATCCAGGCATCCTTGTTCTCCCCGGTGTCGCCGAGCTGCGCGGTACCGGTCTTGGCCGCCGACTGACGTCCACCGGCCAGGTTGTGGCCGTTGGAGTATCCGGCGATCGGACGCATCGCGGCGGTCACGTTGTCGGCGACGGCCGAGGACACGACCTGCTCACCCGGCTCGGCGCCGCGATCGAGCAGCACGGTTCCGTCGGCGGTGACGACGCGCTGCACGAAGTGCGGATCGTGGTGGACACCGGATGCGGCCAGCGTCGCGTAGGCCGAGGCCATGTCGATGACGCGCGACTGGTACTGCCCGAGAACGATGCCGTTGTTGGGACCTGCACCGTTCGGCTCGGTCAGCGTCGGGCCGATGCCGGGAAGCTCTTCTGCCACGCCGAGCTTGTGGGCCATGTCGGCGATGGACTGCGGACCGTCGTCCATGGACAGCTGCATCCGGTAGAAGCTCGTGTTGAGCGAGCGTTTGAGCGCTTCCGCGATGGTGCAGGTGCCGCAGGATTCGCCTTCGACGTTGCCGATCGAGATGCCGTTGACGGTCAGCGGGGAGCTGTCGTACATCTGCGACAGCGGGATGCCTTGGTCGAGGGCTGCGGCGAGGCCGAACACCTTGAACGACGAACCCGTCTGCAACCCGGACTGCGCGAAGTCGAATCCTCGTCCGTCCGCGCCGCCGTAGTACGACTTCACGGCGCCGGTTCTCGGATCGATGGACACCGACGCGGTACGCAACTCGGACGGCTCGCCTTCGAGGTTCGAGTTCACCGCATCGATCGCCGCCTGCTGCGCGACGGGGTCGATCGTCGTCGTGATCTGCAGACCCTCGGTGTTGAGGTCCTGTTCGCTGACGCCCGCGGCCGACAGTTCACGCAGAACCTGCGACTTGATCAGGCCGTTGGGGCCGCTGTCGGTGTCGGAGTTGTCGGCCTGCGTGCTGGGCACCCACTGGGGGTACTGCATCGCGGAGCGTTGCGCCTGGTCGAGGTTGCCCTGCGACACCATGCCGTCGAGCACGTAGTCCCAGCGGGATTGCGCACCTTCCGGGTTGAACTCCGGATCGAGTCCCGACGGCTGCTGAATGGTGGCCGCGAGCACGGCACCTTCCTCGATCGACAGCTGATCGACCGGTTTGCCGAAGTACGCCGTCGACGCCGCAGCGATGCCGTACGCACCGCGGCCGAAGTAGATGGTGTTGAGGTACGCGGCCAGAATGTCGTCCTTGGACCACTGGCGAGCCATCTTCGACGAGATGACGAGCTCACGCATCTTTCGAGTCAGCGTGCGCTCGGAACCGACGAGGGCGTTCTTGACGTACTGCTGGGTGATGGTCGAGCCGCCACCTGCGCTGTCGCGGCCGAGAACGTTGTCGCGCAACGCGCGACCGAAACCGGTGACCGAGAAGCCGGGGTTCGAGTAGAAGTCCCTGTCCTCGGCCGACAGCACGGCGTTACGGACGTGCAGCGGGATCTGGTCGATCGTCACGTCGGTGCGGTTGCCCTCCGGCGGGACGACGCGACCGAGTTCGGTGACGCCGTCCGACGCGAGGATGGTCGCAACCTGGTTGGTCTTGATGTCACCGGGACGCGGGACGTCCTCGACGGTGTACGCGACCATGAACGCCAGGATCGGGACGATGAGCCCCAACGCGATCAGGACGTACAGAGTTCGGCGGACGGTACGCCAGCGGGACTTCTTCTTCGTTTTCGCGGCAGTACCTCTCTCGGGCGGCTCGGGCGGTTCACTGCCCGAAGAGCGTGGGGATGTGTCGTCCGGCGGCCCAGCCGGCGGAATGCCACCTGCGACGCGGGACGTGGGTGGGCCCTCGGGGCCGCGACCGGACACAGGGGGACGACCGGGCGGAGGGCCGACGGGACGTCGTCCGGGCGGAGGGCCTTGTGGACGCGCGCCCTGAGGGGGCGGACCGGGCCGCGAACCCTGCGGCGGGCCTTGCGGCGCGCGGCCGGGAGGTGGCAGCAACGGCCTACCCTGCGCGTCACGCTGCGGCGGCGGTCCGACGGGACCCTGACCGGGAGGGCGCTGGCCCGCGGGCCGCTGAGGAGGCATCGGACGGCCACCGGGAGGCGGCGTCGACGAGCGAGGACCAACGGGAGGGGGACCGGACGGTGGGGGGCCCGAAGGACGTCGGCCGGGGCCTTGATCAGCGGGTCGCCTGGGATCGCGATCTCCAGGCCGACCACCCGACTGGTTGTCGTAGGGGTTGCTCACGTACAGGTCTCCAGTAGTTGCGGCAGGCACATCCGTATGCCGACCGGATCGATCATCGCAGCGATTGTGTCATTCGCTCGCGGTGCGACGGTTCGGTTGGCGGGATCCGGACCGCGACCGGCGCGGCCTCTTGGGGGCTGGAACTGCACCCATCACGTACGACTGAACCAGGTGGTTCCAGCTGCAGGATCGGCAGACCTCGACGACGTGCACCGAGAACTCCTCCTGAGTCGCCGCGAGTCGGACCAGTTCGTCTGCCGTGCGTGCCGACCCCGACAGGGGACCGAGCTTCTCTCCGAACACCCACGACACGTGCGTGAGCTGTTCCTTCCGGCAGATGGGGCAGACCACGTCGCTTCCGCGCCCGTGGAACTTGGCTGCTCGCAGAAGGTAGGGGTCGGCGTCGCACACAGCGCTGACGCCGATCCTGCCGGAATAGACCTCGGCGAGCAGCGACCGTCGCTGAAGGGCGTAGTCCACCACCTGTCGCTGAAGTCGCACGCTGACCAGAGTACGTGCGGCCGAGGACATGCGGATCGGCCACCGTCGAAGCTGTCCGATCGGGGCCGCGGAAACTATGCTCCACCTGTGCCGACACGACTGCCCCCTTCGACACGGGCTCGCGACGTCGATCGGACCGACGCCGCCGCGACACTCGACGAGGCCCACGCCGACGGGCAGCTGTCCGATGCAGAACACGCGGCGCGCATCGACCTCGCGCTCGAGGCGGAGACTCTCGCCGATCTGCACGCGCTGATCGAGGATTTGCAGGGCACGACCCGATTGACGCCGATGTCGGCACCGATCGAGCCCGCCCACCCGGTCCGAACCGCGCGTGCGTCGCGTACGGGTTGCCTCGCCGTCGCGGTGCCCGCGGTCGCGGCTGTCGTCGCGCTGGTGTTCGGAATCCGGTCGTGTGCTGCCGACGGCGATCCGGTGTCGACGTACGGAGACATGGGCTACCAGAACCCGGTTGTCGTGGCGGACATCGCACGCGCCCTGGCGGAGAAGACCGGCACGACCGTCGTCGACAGTCTCGGTCTGTATCCCGGGTATGCGATCGTCCGCATGCCGGCTCCCGGCCTGCCGCAGAAGCAGGTGTCCTACGACTTCCGCGACGGCGAACTCGACGACTTCGACGACACCTGGTCGAGCGCACGCGAGGCGAACCAAGGCCAGATCGACCTCACGACGCTCGATCTGCCCAGGATCGCCGGTGTCGTGGCCGGCGCGGCGGACAGTCTGAACCTGTCGAGGATCGACAGCCTGAACATTCAGATCCGCGGTACGTCGGACGGACCACAGGTCTTGATCAACGCGGACAACACGGACGAGGAGCGAGGAATGATGTACGTCGATCCGTCGGGCAACTTCCTGTACGTCGATCCGTTCCGATTCGGAGAGTAGGACGACCGTGGCTCTGTCACCGAAGAACCGCGCCCCCGCACTTCGAGCGCGCGACATCGACCGTGGGCTCATCGCGAGCGCACTGGATCAGGCTTACGCCGACGGGCAGTTGAGCGTCGACGAACATCATTCGCGCACCGCCGCGGCGCGGGCAGCGGTCACCCTGGGTGAACTGCACGCACTCGTTTCCGATCTTCAGCTCGACGTCGACCTCCCGGAGCCGACGCCGCCGCGGTCGAGACGGGGACCCGTCCTGCTCCTGGCGTCGGGTGCGGTCGTCGTCCTGGCCGTGGCCGCAGCGGTCATCCTGACGAGCGCGGACGACGAACCTGCTGCCGCGGAACCGACGCAGACCCAGGCGCCGGAGGTGTCGATGCCACTGCCTGGGTCGGTGACGCCGATCGTCGCCGCGCCGTTCGTGTTCGACACCGCCGAAGGCCTCGACGACTTCCGCGCGCGATACCTCGAACGATTCGGCAATTCCGAGGTCGTCGAGCTCAGGCTGGAAGTCGACGAGGACAACCGGGCCGATATCTACCGACTGAACGCCGAGGGACGCGTCGAACGCGTCATGGTCCACGGCGGGTTCGAAGTTCAGCCCGACACGTCGTTGCGAGCCGAAGGTCAGCAGACCTTCGACTGGGCACTGCTCGACTCGTCCGTCGTCGCCGGGGTGATCGCGGGAGCACCGGCCACCGTCGGCGACACGAGGGGCAATGCCGACTGGGCGCAGATCGACAACGACGGTGGTCTGCAACGCATTTCGGTCTCGGTCGAGGCTCCGGACTCCATGGGCGGACGCGTCGAGACCGACTTCTCGGGCAATCCGACGTACGTCTCACGCGTCGACAACTAGTTTTTAATGTCTTTACAAGATAACTTGTCGCTATGTATGTACATATATCGACGCGATACATTTTGTGTATATGCTCGGAAATCGCATCAGGTTGTGCGGTACCGGCGTCGGGGAGGAGATGAGCATGCTCGAGCTTGCGATTCTCGGTTTGCTCCTCGAAGCTCCGATGCACGGATACGAGCTGCGTAAGCGTCTGACGGGTCTCCTCGGAGCCTTTCGGGCGTTTTCGTACGGCTCGCTCTACCCGGCTCTGCGTCGTCTGCAAGCAGACGGGCTCATCGCCGAAGACGCTGGACCCGACGCGCTCGTCAAGCGTCGTGCCCGACGCGTCTACGAGCTGACGCCACTCGGCAAGAAGCGTTTTGCCGAGTTGGTCGCGGACACGGGACCGCAGAATTACACAGACGACGGTTTCGGCGTTCACCTCGCCTTCTTCAGTCGCACGCCGGCAGAAGCACGGATGCGCATTCTCGAAGGCAGGCGTCGCCAGGTCGAGGAGCGTCGAGAAGGATTGCGGGAGGCCATCTCCCGAGCCAACGGCACGCTCGATCGCTACACCCGCCAGCTGCACCAGCTCGGCCTGGAGTCCAGTGAACGTGAAGTTCGCTGGCTCAACGAGGTGATCGCAGCCGAACAGGCGGGACCGTCGAACCCATCGAACCCGAAGAGCGTTTCGAAAGAAGGAGAGCCCGACCATGGGTGAGAACAGCATTCGCGTAGCAATTGTGGGTGTGGGCAACTGCGCCGCCTCCCTGGTTCAGGGTGTGGAGTACTACAAGGACGCGGACGAGAACGTCACCGTTCCCGGCCTCATGCACGTCAAGTTCGGCAAGTACCACGTCCGCGACGTCGAGTTCGTCGCCGCGTTCGACGTGGACGCCAAGAAGGTCGGCTTCGACCTGTCGGACGCGATCTTCTCGAGCGAGAACAACACCATCAAGATCGCCGACGTGGCGCCGAAGGACGTGCAGGTTCTGCGCGGACCGACGCTCGACGGACTGGGCAAGTACTACCGCGAGACCATCACCGAGGCCGACGGCGACGCCGTCGACGTGGCACAGGCACTGCGCGACGCGAAGGTCGACGTGCTCGTGTCCTACCTTCCCGTCGGATCGGAGGAGGCCGACAAGTTCTACGCGCAGGCCGCCATCGATGCAGGCGTGGCGTTCGTCAACGCACTGCCCGTCTTCATCGCCAGCGATCCCGTCTGGGCCCAGAAGTTCGTCGACGCAGGCGTTCCCATCGTCGGCGACGACATCAAGAGCCAGGTCGGTGCCACCATCACGCACCGCGTCATGGCAAAACTGTTCGAGGACCGCGGAGTTCAGCTCGACCGGACCATGCAGCTCAACGTCGGTGGCAACATGGACTTCCTCAACATGCTCGAGCGCAGCCGCCTCGAGTCGAAGAAGATCTCCAAGACTCAGGCCGTCACGTCGAACCTGCAGCGCGAGTTCAACACCAAGGACGTCCACATCGGACCGTCGGACCACGTCGGTTGGCTCGACGACCGCAAGTGGGCGTACGTGCGCCTCGAAGGCCGCGCCTTCGGTGACGTGCCGCTGAACCTCGAGTACAAGCTCGAGGTCTGGGACTCGCCCAACTCCGCAGGCGTCATCATCGACGCGGTGCGTGCGGCGAAGATCGCCCTCGACCGCGGCATCGGCGGACCGGTCATCCCGGCATCGGCGTACCTGATGAAGAGCCCGCCGAAGCAGCTCGCCGACGACGTCGCGCGTCAGCAGCTCGAGGCGTTCATCATCGACGCATAGGCGACTTCGGCGCATGTGAGTGGGAATGTATAGAGGGCTATACATTCCCACTCACATGTGCAGTGTCACTTCTTCCCCCTCGGTCCGCTCGGTGCAGATCAGCATGCCGTCGGGCCTGCCCTCGACCGGCACGCGACAGGTGCCGCAGAATCCCTGGCGGCACGAATAGGCGACGTCGGGCCGAAAAGGCTTGACCGCGTCCAGCATCGACTTGTCGGCGGGCACGGTGATCCGCTCACCGGTGCGATTCAGTACCACGGTGAACGGTACGCCGTTCACGATCGGCGGCGCCGAGAAGCGCTCGAAGTGGAACTCCGATTCCGGGTGAACACCGCGGTGCAGGCTGTCGATCATCGGCATCGGACCGCACGCATAGATCGCGGACGCCTGCGTCGAACCTTCGAGAAGTGTCTGCGCAGAGGGGATTCCGTCCACGTCGTCGGTTCGGATCGACACACGGTCGCCGAAGCTGCGCACGTCGTCGAGGAACGGCAGCGAGTCCTCGCTACGACCGGTGTAGACCATCGAGAAGTCGACGCCGAGCCGCTGGGCCAGCCGTGCCATCGGCAGGATCGGCGTGATCCCGATGCCGCCCGCGACGAAGTGCAGATGGTCGGCGTCGGAGCCGTGCCCGGGTATCGCGAACGCGAACGCATTGCGCGGGCCTCGAATCGTCAGTCGCGTGCCGACGCTCACCTCGTCGTGCATCTCGATCGAACCGCCGTCGCCGTCGGGTATGCGGCGCACGGCAATTCGATAAGTCGTACTGTCCGCCGGGTCGCCACACAGCGAGTACTGCCGCAGTCGCCCGGACGGCAGTTCGACGTCGATGTGCGCACCCGCACGCCACGACGGCAGCTCACCTGCACCTGCCAACACGAAACCGACGACGTTCTCGTCGTGCGCCTCGACGGTTCGTCCGACCACGACGACGGACATGCGTCGATCGTTCTGCTCGCCCACGACATCCTTTCGATGCCAGAGCCGTACAGACTGCATGTGTGCGTTCATCAATCGTTCCAACACGCGGAGCAACGGATCCCGCTCCCGACGTCCGTACAGGTCGCCCGGGATGGCGTCGGGAACGGGTAGCGCGACGTTCATCGGTGTGCCGCCCGAGCAGCGGGCGACTTCGCGAGGTAGGCGACGGCTTGCGCCGTGCTTCCTTCGTTCTCCGGTGTGTACGACGGTTTCAGATACCGCGCAACGCCTTTCGTCATCTGCATCAGCGACGGCAGCGCGCCGCGGCGCGTCGCGCCCAGCCAGCCGAGCCACAGCCTCACGTACCCGCGATTCTTCATACTCGCGTCCTGGGTGACGATGTAACGGGTGCCGCGCAGCAACAGCACCATGAAGGCGACGAACGCGATGACCATCGCGACGTTGCGCCGAAAGTACCCGACCCCGAAGTACATCGCGACGTCGTGTGCGACGTTGCGGTGCTCCACCTCCTCGGCCCCGTGCCACCGGTAGAGGTCGATCATCGTTGCGTCGCCGCCCAATTCGTCCCAGCGAGAGTTCAACGCATAGTCACCGAGGAATGCGGTCAGATGCTCGATGGCACCGATCAAGGCGATGCGTTCGACCAGTTGCTGCTTCTGCGCTGTGGGCGTCGCCGCAGGTCGGGGCCCGAGAACCTTGCGCATCAGGTATTCGGCGTGCGCCGCGAACGGCCTGGGGTCGACGCCGTGCGCGTCGAGAAAGTCGTACAGCACGACGTTGTGGGTCTCCGCGTGCATCGCCTCCTGGCCGATGAATCCGAGCACGTCCTCGCGGAGTTTCGCGTCGGCGATCAGAGGCAGGGCCTCGGTGTACGTTGCGCAGAACCATCGCTCACCCTCGGGCAGAAGCAGATTCAGGGCACTGACCGTGTGCGACGCGACGGGTTCCGACGGCATCCAGTGCAGCGGCGTGCTCGACCAGTCGAACGAGACATTGCGTGCCTGCAGCGAAATATCGCCGGGCTCATGGGCGTTCACTTCGAGTTCCTTTCGACGAACGAGGCGGTGGCGGTGGCGACCAGATCCGGGTCCTTCAGCGGCAGCCAGTGGCCGGCGCGCACATCGGTTCGGCTGACGTCGGCCACCCAGCGGTCGATTCCTGCGAACGACGCAGGCCGGACAGCGGGGTCGCGCGACGGGACGAGCAGTTGAACCGGAACGTGGGTGTAGCGCTCATCGGGACGCAGGATCTTGCGCGGAATGTTGGCGCGGTAGATGCGAAGACCGCGAATCATGTCCTGCTGCAGGGTATCCGCGAGATGAATGTGTCGTCCCGGAACCCGCTCGAACAGGCGTAGACCGAGTGCCCACGTCCAGCGACGGCCGAACACACGAAAGACCGCGCGCGGCAATGCTCCCGCCATGAAGAACAGCGTGTACGCACCCGATACGAGCTGAGTGAACAGCTGCCACAGACCTTTCGGAGTCGACGCCGCCTGCCGCATCCACTTGCCCAAGTGATCGAGACTCGGACCGGAGATCGACGTGAACGAGGCGACGCGCACCTCGGCACCCGGTTCGCAGATCGCCTCCCACACCTGGATCGACCCCCAATCGTGGGCGAGGACATGTACCGGCGTCGACCCGGCCACCGCGTCGACGACGGCCATGAAGTCGTCGGCCAGCTGCTCGAGCCGCATCTCGGCGACGGTTCCCGTTCCGGTGGACCGACCGTGGCCGCGCGTGTCGTACGAGACGAGACAGAATCGATCGGCGAGACGCGACGCGACCCCGTCCCACAGATGATGCGTGTCCGGCCAGCCGTGCACGAGGACGAGCGTCGGTCCGGTGGGGTTGCCGCTGACGAACACGGCCAGTTCGGCACCGTCGACGCGCACCGACGTGATCTGCCGTTCTCTCTCGATGATCATGCGTACTCCAGGTCGTTGTTACCGACGGTACGATAAACGTTACCGTCGGTACGGCTTACTCGACAATCCACCATCGGCGACGGCGGTGTCAAGGCTTCGCCACGACTACCTGCGGTAACACCTAGGATGGTGCGATGCCGACGTCACGAGACCCGGAAGCCCGCAGGACGCACATCCGCGAAGAGTTCGTCGATGCTGCCTTTCGCGTTCTCGACGACCAGGGCCCGAATCCGAGCATGAACGACATCGCCCGCGAGGCCGGCACGACGAAGCCACGGCTGTACCGCCAGTTCGCGGACAAGGCCGACCTCTACAGCGCCGTCGCACAGCGGATGGCCGACGAGGTCTACGAGCTCGCCGTGTCGGACTTCAACTTCCTTCTCGACGCCCCGTCGTCGGCGCTGAGACATGCGATCACCGGTTATGCACAGGTCGTGGCCAGGCATCCCAACGTGTTCCGCTTCCTCGCCCAATCACGTTCGGCACCAGAGGGTTCGGGCGCCGCACCGCCGCTCGACATCGGACGCGACATCAGCGATCGTTTCACAGGCGTGGCGACGTCGATCTTGAAGTCGGTCGACGTGGACACCGACGGCATCGACTACGCCTGCCGCGCCGCAGTCGGGGTTCTTCTCGCGGCGACCGACTTGTGGCTCGACGCACCCGACGCTCAGCCGGCCGAATTCGTCGACAACGTCACCGACCTCGTGTGGGGAGTGCTCGACGCGTACCTGCGGCGCAAGAAAGTCGATCTCGACGCCGACGAGCCCATCTTCGTCACCCTTGCCCGGTTGAAGGGGGAGTAGCCGTCGCGAACGGGTCATCCACCCATGACGGTCGGTATGAGCATGGGCAGGTTGATCAGCAGGTGCAGAAGCATTGCGGCCGGCAGATTGCGACGCACCAGGGCGATGGCGGCGATGGCGGCGGCGCCGGGAAGTTGATGCAGCAGCCATGACGGTCCGAAGAACACCAGGTGCGGTAGAACGAAGATTGCCAGGCTCGTGGCTGCCCCCAACCACCGTGCGGCCTGTCCACCCCCGAACAGCTCCCCGAGCCGTTCGGCGAGAAATCCTCGGTAGACGATCTCCTCGGTGACGGCGGCGGTGACGATCAATGCCAGAACGCCGACCACTCCGAGGGCGATGACGGTCTCGATGCCGTCGTTGTTTCGCTGTGGCGCAATCAGGCCTACCAGCCAGGCCCACGACATGACTGCGCCGAACGCGTACAAGACCCATTCGATGTCGCGTGAGGTCGGCCTACGAATGAGCAGCGATCCGAGACCACGGCGTTCGACAGCGACGACGACGACCAGCAGCAGCGCAGCGCCGAACCACTTCCATGGATCGCCCGCCGACGGTCCGCTCAATCCGAATCGCAGATCCAGCCCTGCTATCTCGATGTCCGGCGGACGACCGTAGATGCCGACGATCACGGTCGCCCCGAGGACCAGGCTGAGCAGCAGTCTTTTCCGCGACATGTCCAGCGCAGACGATTCCTCCGCTACCATGGACGATAGAGTACATACTCTAGAGCGAACACTCTAGTGATCATGATTCGGAGGATACGATCGGTGACCCCACGAGCGCGCTCAACCGATCGACGAGACGACATCGTGGCCGCCGCCTATCGCTGTATCGCCCAGGATGGATACGAACGGACGAGCACAGCGCAGATCTGCTCGGCTGCAGGCGTGTCCTCGGGTACGTTCTTCCACCACTTTCCGACCAAGATTTCTGTTCTCGTTGCCATACTTCAGCGGGACCTCGAGCGCATTCGACAGCTGTTGAACGACATCGCTCGGCACGCGACGCGCGACGCCGACGGTGCGCTGGCATTGTGGACGGAGTACGTGATTGCCGACGCGTCGGACAGCGACCTTCCCGGGTTCGTGGCGGCTCTCGCCACCGTCCCCGACCACCACGACGTGACCAGTGCGTTGAACGCCGAGACAGATCTCGTTCACGACACTCTTGTTCGGATCGTCTCCGAAGGGCAACGTCAGAAGACCATGCGCGTCGACCGGACGGCTGCGAGTAGTGCACTCTGGCTTCGCATTTTGTCGGACGGCGTGCTGCACCACGTCGTCGAGCACGGGCCGTCGACGGTCACCGAACATCGGCACGAATTGTTGGACGCTGCACGACGTCTGGTCCAGCCCTGACATCCGATCAGGGCAGCTAGCTCAGGCCCTGATCCGCCGCACGACGAACCAGAGTGCAGCCAGGAGGCCCACCAGCACCGCCGACGCCATCATGCTCGGCTCACCGCGCACGATGCCCGCGACCGCAGCGACGAACGCCATCAGCGCGAAGAACCCGAGGATGCCCGCCACGAGCTGCAGGTGGTCCTGAGCACTCACGACTTGACGCCGCCCGCGGTCAGACCGGAGATGATGCGGCGCTGGAAGATCAACACCATGACGACCAACGGAATGGCGACGATGGTTCCTGCGGCCATGATCGCCGCGTACGGCACGACGTGTGGGTCGTTGCCCGAGAACCGCGCGATCGCGACGGTGACGGGTTCGGTCTTGTCGCTCGACAGCTGGCTCGCCAGTAGGTACTCGTTGACCGCGGCGATGAAGGCCAGGATCGCGGTGGTGAACAGCGCGGGTGCGGCCATGGGCAACATCACCAGACGGAAGGCCTGGAAGCGTCCTGCACCGTCGATGCGCGCGGCTTCTTCGAGCTCCCACGGCAATTCGGCGAAGAACGCCGTCAGCGTGTAAATGGTCAGCGGCAGCACGAACGAGATGTTCGGGATGATCATCGCCTGGTAGCTCCCGATCCACCCGATATCGGTGAAGAACTGGAACAACGGCGTCACGAGGGCGACGACCGGGAACATCGACGCACCCAGCACGATGCCGACGACGATGTACTTGAAGCGGAAGTCGATGCGGGACAAAGCATATGCGGCGAAGATGCCGATGACGAGACCGACGAGCGTCGTCACACCACCGATGATCAGGCTGTTGACGACGGCGCGCAGGAAGTTGTTGCCGTTGCTCGTCGACAGTGCGTTGGAGAAGTTCTCCATCGTCACGTGCGTCGGCCAGGGCGTCGTGTCGAACGTGTAGCGCGGATCGCGCAGCGCGGTGACGACCATCCAGTAGAACGGCGCGAGACCCCAGACGAGGATGATCACGACACCGAGGTAGATGCGTGCTGTCTTCATCGGATCTCACCTTTACGCTGCTTCTCCTGCGTCGCAACCGCATTGGCGCCCAGGAATTTCACCAGGACGAACGCGACGATGAAGATCATGATGAACGAGATGGTCGACAGTGCCGCGGCGCTGTTGAATCCTTGGCGGATCTGTTCGACGACGAGGATCGAGATGGTGCGCGTCGCGGGATTGCCCTCGGTGAGAATCGCCGGAAGGTCGTACATGCGCAGCGCGTCCATCGTGCGGAACAGAATGGCAACCATCAGAGCGGGTTTCACGAGTGGCAACGTGATCCGGGTGAACCGCTGCCACGCCGACGCACCGTCGACGCGCGCAGCTTCGTAGACGTCGGCTGGAATCATCTGCAGCCCAGCGAGAATCAACAGCGCCATGAACGGCGTCGTCTTCCAGACGTCGGCGATGATGACCGCGAACCGCGCTGGCCACGCATCACCGGTCCACAGGATGTCGGTTCCGAGAATCTTGTTGGCGATTCCGTCGTACGCGAAGATGAAGTACCAGAGCTTCGCGGTGACGGCCGTCGGAATGGCCCACGGAATCAGGATGGCCGCACGCAGCAGAGCTCGTCCGGCAAACGTCTTGCCCATGATGACGGCCATCGCGAATCCGATGACGACCTCGATGGCCACCGTCACCACCGTGAAGAAGGCGGTGTTGCCGACGGCTCCCCAGAACTGGGAACCGAGAGTGCCGGGGGGACAGGGCACGAGCGTGCCCGACGCCGACGTGCACTGCTGCAGAATCCAGTGCGTGTAGTTGGAGAATCCAGCACTGCCGCCCTTGACGAACATTCCCGTCGCGGGATCGAGCCCCTGGTCTTTCTGGAAGGACATGATCACGGCTCGAATGACCGGGTAGGCGATGACGATCGCCAGAATCACCAGTGTCGGCGCGATCAGCAACCAGGCCCGGCCGGAGGTCAGTCCGAACCGGCGCTTCTTCTCGGTGCGTGCATGTCGACCGCGGCCGGGGGAATCCCCCCCGGCCGCGGTCGTCGGTGCAGCCCCACTGGTTTCACCAGTAGGCACAGCCATATGAATTCTCCTGCTGAAGAAAGAGGACGTCAGTTCGAGCTTGCCGACTCGATACCGGCCTGCATGTCCGCGATGGCCTGGTCCACGGTCTTCTCACCCTTGATAGCGGCGAAAGCGTTGTCCTGCACGGCCTTCGAGACGGCCGGGTAGAACGGGGTGACCGGGCGAGGAACAGCGTTCTCGATCGACTGCTTCAGAGCCGGGAGGTACGGCATCTCGGCGATCAGGGCCGGGTCGTCGTACAGCGAGCCGAGCACGGGAGGCAGTGCGCCTTCGGCGATGATGCGTTGAGCCTGCTCGCCCTGCAGGAAGCGCAGGAAGTCGGCAGCCGTGGCCTTGTGCTCCGAGTACGCGCTGATCGCGGCGTTGTAGCCGCCGAGCGTCGAGGTGCCGACACCGGTGACTCCGGGCAGCGGTGCGACCGCGTACTTGCCTGCGACTGCCGAGCCTTCCTTGGCGGCGGTGCCGTAGACGTACGGCCAGTTGCGCAGGTAGAGCGCCTTGCCGTCCTCGAACGCCTGCTGGCTCTCGGGCTCCTTGAACGTGGTGTCCTGAGCGGGGATGACATTGTTCTGGAACGCCGTCACCAGTGCCTGCAGACCGGCCTTGGCCTCCGGGCTGTCGACGGTCGGCGTCGTGCCGTCCTCGCCGACGAAGGATCCGCCGTGTGCGTTGATGATCTCCGACGCGTTGACCGTCAGACCCTCGTACGACGCGAACTGTCCTGCGTAGCAGTCGATGTTGTTCTCCACCGCGACAGTGCAGCTCGCGGTGAGCTCGTCCCACGTGGTGGGCGCGGCGGGAACGAGGTCGCTGCGGTAGAACAGCAGGCCGCCGTTGGTGTTCTTCGGTGCTGCGTACTGCGTGCCGTTGTAGGTGGCGCTCTCGACGGTGGCCGGGAGAACACCGGCGTTGTCGAGTGCGAACTCGCCTTCGAGCGGAACGAGCCAGCCCTTGGCTGCGAACTCGGCGGTCCAGATGACGTCGAGTGCCATGACGTCGTAGTCGGTCTGCTCTGCCTGCAGGTGCTGGACCAGGTCGTCGTGGGCCTGGTCGGCGTCGTTCGACTGTTCCTTGAACGTGACCTGCTCGTCGGGGTTGGCCGCGTTCCACTCGTCGATGATCTGGCGGACGACACCGGTCTCGGTGGTGTCCTTGCCCTCGACGTAGGTGATGGGGCCGCGACCGTCGGTGTTTTCCGACGCAGAATCGCTCGAGCCGCTGTCACTTGAACATGCGGTGATCGTCAGCAGGGCCGCAGCGGTCGCCGCCACCGCTACCTTCGTGATCGAAGACGCCATTTGTCTCTCCACTTGATTCGTACAACGTGGTGTGCGCGGGAGAAGTCACACGGAACACCGAATGTGCCGTCCCCCACGCACATGTCGATAGGCACTGTGGCACACAAATCACCCGAAAGGGGTGATTACGCCATCACTGAATCGGTCAACAATGCTGTCGGTGTCGCGGGGTACCGTCACGCGGGTGAGTTCCGAGAAGATGCTGACCCGCATCGGCGGGCTGCTGCGGCAGGCGGAGTCGACCGACAACCCGCACGAGGCCGAGGCTTTCATGGAGGCTGCGCAGCGGCTCGCGACGTCGGCTTCGATCGATCTCGCGGTCGCGCGGTCGCACAGCGCGTCCCGTGAGAAGCAGGCGACGCCGTCGCACCGCGTCATCACCATCGGTGAGCCCGGCAAACGCGGCCTGAAGACGTTCGTGCATCTCTTCGTGTCCATCGCGTTCGCCAACGACGTCAAGTGCGACGTGGCCAGGACGTCGACGCAGGTGTTCGCCTATGGCTACGACTCCGACATCGATACCTGCGAGGCTCTCTACTCGAGCCTGCTGATCCAGATGGTTCGCGCGTCGGACGCCTACATCAAATCGGGTGCCTACCGCAGCGAGACCGCGGTGCGGACGGTCGTCGAGACGGTCGGGCGACGACGATACAAGCGTCGGGAGACAGTGCCGGTCGCCGCGGTGACGGCCCGTCTCAACTTCCAGACGGCGTTCGCCGAACGCATCGGGAAGCGTTTGGAGGCGGTGAAGAAGGAGGCCGAGGCCACGGCCATCGCGGAGGAACGGGCCGACGCAGGTACCGCGCTCGCGCTGCGCAACAAGGAAGTCGAACTACAGGACTACTACTCGTCGACGTCGACTGCACGGGGCACGTGGAGGCGTCAGAGCGCCGGCGCCGGCTACTCCCGCGGCGCGCGTTCGGCGGGCGACCGAGCAGGCCGGGCGGCCCGGCTCGGCGGTGAGACCGAGATCGGTCACTCGACCAGGCAGCTCGGGCGCTGATGCGCGAGTAGTTCGAACGCCAGCTCCGACGGCTCGACCACCTTGTTCGTCCTGTTCTCGGCCGCATCGCCGATCGCACTCTCGACGACGCAACTCGTCGAGAAGCCGTGCTCGTCGAAGCCACCTTGCGCGACAGCATCCGCGCGAAGGCACTCGACGTGCCGGACATAGCCGAGGCCGCGCGGGCGGCGCGGGAACGGGGCGTCACCGTTCACCTGCTCGACGACGGTGGCCTCGGACTTTACGAAACCGACGTCGCCGACGAGATCCGCGGTGCCATCGTCGACCATTTACGCTGCGCCACATCGGGTTCCATCACGGTGCGCATATTGCCCGCCGGTCGGCCGACGCTCGCGGCCGTCGTCGTGCAGTCGGGCGATCACACGGAGCGCTACGAGTTTCCAGCGCCGACGGGCGAACAGGCGCACACTCTGTTCCATGGCCTACGACGCGGAGTTGGCAGATCGCATTCGTGACGCGCTGGCGGGGGAACCACCGGTGGTGGAGAAGAAGATGTTCGGCGGCCTCGAGTTCATGGTCCGCGGCAAGATCGCCGTCGGCGCGCATGCAGATGGCGAGATGCTCGTGAAGATCGACCCCGCCTGCAACGACGAACTGACGGCACGGCCAGGCGTACGGCGGGCCGTGATGGGCGGCCGCGACATGGGAGACAGTTGGATCATCGTGTCGGCCGACGCGTTGGAGGGCGACGGCGTGCGTTTCTGGGTCGGCGTCGCGCTGGAGTACAACGCGGCACACACCTAGGACATTAAGCTCGCGCCGGTGAAGACGAAGGATGCGCAGCGCTCCAAGGTGTACGACGCGGAGACCATGGTGCGTCTGATGTTCGACCGCGCCGACGAGCGCAACCTGCGCACCGTGCAGATTCACGGGTCGACCATCACGCTGCCGATCGAGCGGAAGTTCGCGTCGATCGAGTCGGTGCAGGCCTACGTCGACGCGGTCCTGCAGCTGAACTGGGTCCGCGAGCGCTGGCCGGATGCGGGAGGCGTCGTACATGTGCGAGAACGGTCGGGAGCGGGCGCGTCGCACTACGAACGGGACACGCAGACCATCGCGGTTCCCCTGCATCGCCGGAACGAGGCGTGGGCACTGCGGGAGCTCGTCGTGCTGCACGAACTGGCCCACCACTTCGAACCGCCCGATACCGAATTGCCCTCGCACGGAGGTGAATTCGTCGAGCGTTTCGTGACGCTCGTCGAGGAGATCATCGGGCAGGAAGCAGGCTTTCTGCTACGGGCGACGATGCTCGAGGCGGGTGTGCAAATTCGCTAGGGCGGCTGCGCCGCCCGTGCAGGCGCACAATGGCGGAATGACTGTGAAGATCGGTGTTCAGCTTCAGCCCCAGCATGCTCCCGACTACGGCCTCATCCGCGACGCGGTTCTGCGCTCCGAGGACGCGGGCGTCGACATCGTGTTCAACTGGGATCACTTCTATCCCCTGTACGGCGACCTCGACGGCGCTCACTTCGAGTGCTGGACGATGCTCGGCGCGTGGGCCGAGCAGACGTCGAACGTCGAGATCGGGGCCCTCGTCACCGGCGGTGGCTATCGCAACCCCGACCTGCTCGCCGACATGGCCCGCACCGTCGACCACATGAGCGGCGGCCGGCTGATCCTCGGAATCGGCGCCGGGTGGAATCAGAAGGACTACGACAACTTCGGCTACGACTTCGGCACCCCGGGCTCGCGCCTGAAGCTCCTGGCCGAATACCTGCCTCGCATCGTGAACCGCTTGAATGTCGGCAACCCGGCACCGACGCGTGAGATCCCCCTCCTCATCGGTGGTGGGGGCGAGAAGAAGACGCTGAAGCTGGTCGCGGAGTACGCGAACATCTGGCACAGCTTCGCCGATCTGGACGAGCTGAAGCGCAAGTCCGGCATCCTCGCGGGGCACGGGCAGACCGTCGGCCGCGACGTCACGTCCATCGCTCGGTCGGTGTCCTGGCCGGGGGCGGACAAGGCTCAGGATTTCGTCGACGCCGGTGCCACGCTGTTCACCGTCGGAACGGGCGGTCCCGAGTACGACCTGACCGAAGTGAAGGACGCCATCGCGTGGCGTGACGCGCACCGCTAGATCACACGGACCGCTCGCGGCGGAATACGATTCGGTCGGTGCTGGTTGGTTCCAACCGCACTCCGATTTCTGGACGTCAGCGCAGCCGCGCTAGCCTCAGGAGTCTTTCATCCACATATCGAGGAGTTCCGCCGTGACCAGTCGACGTTTACGAGGCCGTGCCATCGCAGCCATTGCTGCGACGCTTGCACTCACACTCGGGGCCGTCGCCTGTTCGAGCGACAACAGCTCCGGCGGGACGGGTGAGAACGCGCTTGCGGGCTCCGACCAGGCATCTCTCGACAAGTACACGACGGACGACGTCACCCCGCTCGATCAGATCGACACCGCGAACCTCGGTCTGATCGAGCCGGGCAAGCTGTACGTCGGAACGCTGTCCGACGCGCCGCCGAACATCTTCATCGACGCGGCGGGCAACTTCACCGGCTTCGACAACGAGCTGCTGAAGGCCGTCGCCGCAAAGCTGAACCTGACGGTCGAGTTCTCGGCCACCGAGTTCTCGGCGCTGCTCGCCGCCGTCAACAACAAGGTGTACGACGCCGGCTCCTCGTCCATCTCGACGACGGATGCCCGCCGTCAGACCGTCGGCTTCACCAACGGGTACGACTTCGGTGAGATGGCACTGGTCGCGAAGAACGACTACGCCATCAAGAAGATCGCCGAGCTCGACGACCAGCAGCGCATCGGCGTCGTGCAGGGCACCGTGCAGGACGACTACGTCACCAACACGCTCGGCATCGAGCCGGTTCGGTTCCCGGACTACAACACCGCGTACGCCAACGTGAAGTCCGGACAGATCGACGCGTGGGTCGCCCCGTCGCAGCAGGCATCGGGTCAGGTCAAGGCAGAGGACGGCGTCGCCATCCTCGAGAAGACGATCAACACCACGAACTTCACGGCATTCGCCGTCGCAAAGGACAACCAGCCGTTGATCGACGCGCTGAACTCCGGACTCGACGCGGTCGTCGCCGACGGCACCTGGGCCACGCTGGAGAAGCAGTGGTACCCGGACCGTGAGGTTCCGTCCGACTGGAAGCCGGGCAGCAAGGCTTCCACGCCTCCTGCCAACTGATTCACCGATTTCATGAGCACACTGTCGAATCTGTACGACACGTTCTTCGATTGGGAACTCATCTGGGAGACCGTTCCCAAGCTGATCACCGTCGGATTGCCGAACACCCTGATCTTGGCTGCGTCCTCCGGGGTGATCGGTACGGTGATCGGACTCGGGCTTGCGGTGGCGGGCATCTCCCGCTCCCGCTGGCTGAGGTGGCCTGCGCGGGTGTACACGGACGTGTTCCGTGGGCTCCCGGCGGCCGTCGTCATTCTGTTGATCGGGCTCGGTTTCGGGCCGACGCTCACGCAGTTCACCGGCAGCCGAAGTCCGTTCCCGCTGGGAATCGCTGCGCTGTCGCTGATGGCGGCGGCGTACTTCGGTGAGATCTTCCGCTCCGGTATCCAGAGCGTCGATTCAGGACAGCTCGAAGCGTCGCGGGCGCTCGGGTTCAGCTACCGGCGATCGATGGCACTCGTCGTCGTCCCGCAGGGCATCCGACGGGTCCTCCCGGCGATCGTCAATCAGTTCATCTCGCTGATCAAGGACAGCTCGCTGATCTACTTCCTCGGGCTGCTCGCGTCGCAACGCGAGTTGTTCCGAGTGGGCCAGGACACCGCTGCACAGACCGGCAACCTGTCGCCTCTGTTGGCGGCGGGCGTGTTCTATCTGATCCTGACGATTCCGCTGACGCACCTGGTCAACTACATCGACAAGCGGCTGCGCTCGGGCAAGGCCGACACTTCGGGAACCCTCGATCCGGTCGAGGTCTCGCTCGTGGTGGAGAGGTAGACATGACATCAGTGTCGTTGACCGGCACCGACATTCACCTCGCGTTCGGTACCAACAAGGTGCTGCGCGGGGTCAACGTACACGTCGACGCAGGCAGGACGACGACGGTCATCGGGCCGTCGGGGTCCGGCAAGTCGACGCTGCTGCGCGCGTTGAACCGGCTGCACGAACCCGATCAGGGCGACATCCTGCTCGGTGGAAAGTCGGTCCTCAGGGACAATCCCGACGAGCTACGTCAGCGCATCGGCATGGTCTTCCAGCACTTCAACCTGTTCCCGCACAAGACCGTTGCGGACAACATCACGCTCGGTCTGCGCAAGCTCAAGGGCATGTCCAAGGAGGAGGCTCGCGCGGCCGCGCTCGAACAGCTCGAGCTCGTCGGGCTGAGCAACAAGGCCGATTCGCGGCCCGGCAACCTGTCCGGTGGTCAGCAGCAGCGCGTCGCGATCGCCCGTGCCCTCGCGATGAAGCCGCAGGTCATGTTCTTCGACGAGGCCACGTCGGCGTTGGACCCCGAGCTCGTCAAAGGCGTTCTCGCGTTGATGGCTGACCTCGCATCCGGTGGTATGACGATGGTCGTCGTCACGCACGAGATGGGTTTCGCCCGTTCGGTGTCGAACAAGGTGCTGTTCATGGATCACGGCATGGCCGTCGAAACCGGTACGCCCGAGCAGCTTTTCGACGATCCGCACACCGATCGATTGAAGCAGTTTCTGTCGCAGGTCTTGTAGCCCACGTGCGCGCGAATGCATAGCCGGCTGTACATTCGCGCGCACGGGTGGCGACGCCGCCTCCCGTTGGTCCCGGCGTAACCGAGACGTTCCTTTACCTTTGCTTTTGACTGACACTGTGCCGAGTCATGAAGCCACTACCCTTGTTCGCGGTGCACGACGGAAGCTCCGCACGCTCCAACATGACCTGCAAGTACAAGTGCGGCGACGCCTGCTTCCACGAGGTCCCGAACACCTCGAAGGGGCAGTACTTCGGTGACATCGTCAAGACGGCCATGACCAGGCGCGGCATCCTGCGCGGCGGTGCGATGGCGGTTGTCGCAGTCGGTGCAGGCGGCGTGCTCGCAGCGTGCAGCAGCGACGACTCGTCCACGACCACTGCAGCATCGGGCAGCACCACCGCTCCCGAGGTCGACGGCGTCGACTTCACCGCGGTCGCGCCCAACACCGAGGACGCCGTCGTCGTGCCCGAGGGCTACGAGCAGCAGGTGTTCCTTCGCTGGGGCGACCCGGTCGTCGAGGGTGCGCCGGCGTTCGACTTCGACAACCAGACCGCTGCGGCTCAGGCCATGCAGTTCGGCTTCAACAACGACTTCGCGGGCCTGCTGCCGATCGAGGGCACCCCGAACGCCTACCTCCTGGTCGTCAACCACGAGTACACGACCGAACCGTTCCTGTTCAAGGGATACGACGAGGAGAACCCGACCCGCGAGCAATTCGAGATCGGCCTCGCCGCTCACGGCCTGTCGGTCGTGCAGGTCAACGGCGAATCCGGTTCGGGCAAGCTGACTCCCGCGTTCGGCCAGTACAACCGTCGTATCACCGGCACGACCGAGTTCCTCGTCACCGGCCCCGCTGCGGGTAGCGACCTGCTGAAGACGTCGGTCGACCCGACGGGCACCCGAGTGCTCGGCACGTTCAACAACTGCTCCGGCGGCCTGACGCCGTGGGGCACCGTGCTGTCCGGCGAAGAGAACTTCAACCAGTACTTCGGCAACGCCGAGACGGTCACGGATCCCGCTGCAGCAGAACGCCTTGCGCGCTACGGCATCGAAGGGGCCGGCAGCGACCGCAAGTGGGAGCGTTTCGACAAGCGCTTCGACATCGCGCAGGAACCCAACGAGGTCAACCGATTCGGGTACGTCGTCGAGGTCGATCCGTGGGATCCGAACTCGACCCCGATCAAGCACACCGCCCTCGGACGCTTCAAGCACGAGGCCGCGACGATCTACGTCACCGACGACGGCACGGTCGTCGCCTACAGCGGTGACGACGAGCGCTTCGACTACATGTACAAGTTCGTCTCGAGCCGAAAGGTCATGCCCGGCAACGGACAGGCCGCGATGCGCGAGAACATGCGCATACTCGACGCGGGCACCCTGTACGTCGCCGTCCTCACCGGCGATGCTCCCGACCAGATCGACGGCAGCGGAACGCTTCCCGAGTCCGGCAAGTTCGCGGGCAAGGGCGAGTGGATCCCGATCCTGCGCACGAACGAGGACGGGCGCGGAGAGTCCCTCGTCGACGGCATGTCCGCCGAAGAGGTCGCCGTGTTCACGCGTCAGGCAGGCGACAAGGTCGGCGCGACGAAGATGGACCGCCCCGAGGACTTCGAGCCGAACCCGGTCACCGGCAAGGTGTACGTCGCACTGACCAACAACACCAATCGCGGCACCGAGGGCAAGGCAGCAGCCGACGAGGCCAACCCGCGCAACAAGAACAAGAACGGTCAGGTTCTCGAGATCGAGGACGACCACGCGGGCACGTCCTTCGTGTGGAACCTGCTCATCGTCGCCGGTGACCCGAACGAGGCCGACACCTACTTCGGCGGCTTCGACAAGAGCCAGGTCAGCCCGATCTCCTGCCCGGACAACCTCGCGTTCGACAGCAAGGGCAACCTGTGGATCTCCACCGACGGCAACGCCCTCGAGTCCAACGACGGCCTGTTCGCCGTCGTGCTCGACGGTGAACGTCGCGGCGAGACCCGTCAGTTCCTGACCGTGCCCGCAGGCGCCGAGACGTGCGGCCCGATCATCCAGGACGAGCGCGTCGTCGTCGCTGTCCAACACCCGGGCGAGTTCGACGAGGCGTCTGCCGACAACCCCATCTCGCACTGGCCCGACGGCGGCAGCTCGCAGCCGCGGCCCGCGATGGTGGCGGTCTGGAAGGCCTGACTCCAGCACGACGCTGACCGAGGAGGGCGCGTACTAGCCGGTTCGTTCCGGCTGTGCGCGCCTTCCTCGTTGTTAGTTCTCCTCCAATCGTCACAGCAGTTCTGTGACTTCTCTTCAGGCTCTCGGCGCACCCTGTAACGCGGTTGACCGGTGGTAACGATTGTGTAAACCTCGGTTGCAGACAAACCGGTGACCAGGGAATTTCCAGTCACGAGTGCAGACGGCGTTACGGGGCAGCGCGTTCTGCCGGCATCCCGAAGGCAATCACACCGGTGCAGGGCTCCCGAATTCGAGAGAGCGACTCGTGGAATCTGTGGAATCGCTGGAACTGCGTGAATTCAGCGTCGATCGTCGCGCCGACGGAACGTCCGAACCCTTCCCGCTCACAGCGGCACAACGTGGCCTCTGGTTCGCCCAGCACCTCATGCCGGACGTACCGATCACGATCGCGAACTACATCGACATCCGCGGCGAGGTCGACGAGCAACTGATGCGGTACGCCGCGCGGCGTGCCGTCCGCGAACTCGGTGCAGGATCACTGCGACTGATCGAGATCGATGGTGAACCGCACCAATATCTCGAGGCTGCCGACGACGCCGCGGAGCAACTCGACTTCGGTGACGAGTCCGACCCCGTTCGGGCCGCACACGATTGGATGCGTCGGACTTACTCACGTCCGATCGATCCGACCCGCGGGCCGCTCGTTCACGCCGCGATACTCCGAATCGCTCCCGACCGCACCTTCTGGTACTCGCACGTCCACCACCTCGCGCTCGACGGTTACGGCGCCGTTCAGCTGATGAACCGCACGGCCGAGATCTACTCGGCCGTCTCGGCGGGCGAGGAACCGATACCGTCGAAAGCGGGCAGTCTGCGCGACGTCTACCGAGCCGAGGACGAGTATCGGGCGTCGACGCGCTTCGACAAGGACGCACGCTACTGGCAGGCCAAGACGCACGCCCTGCCGTCGCCGCCGAGCATCACCGGTGTCGTCGCCCCGCCTGCCGCTCTGTCGCGGATCTGCGGCGCACCGCTGCCCGCCGCGATGGAACAGGCCCTCGCCGGTGCCATCGATCGGCTGGATTCCGCCTTCGCACCGATCGCCGTCGCCGCAGTGGCCGCCTTCGTGTCGCGGATGACCGCGTCGGACGACGTCGTCATGAGTCTGCCTGTCGCAGGCCGAACGACAGCGTTACTTCGACGGTCCGGCGGCATGGTCTCGAACGTGCTGCCGATTCGGGTCCGCATCGACGCGTCGACGACCGTGGCCGATCTCGTCTCGGCCGTGCAACTCGAACTCACGGGAGCGCTGCGGCATCAGCGCTACCGCGCGGAAGACATTCGGCGAGAGGGCAATTCGTCGCAGGACCAGCGCGGCTTCTTCGGCCCGGCGATCAACATCATGGCCTACGACCGCGACGTTCGACTCGGCTCTCGGATCGGTGAGTTCAATATTCTGTCCACCGGACCCGTCGAGGACCTGTCGGTGAACATCTATCCGGCAGGCCCGTCGGGCAGCTCGCGCATCGACTTGGAGGCCAACCCGAACATCTACACGCAGGACATGTTCGACGGCCTCTACCGGCGCTTCCTGCGAATGCTGGGTCGCTTCCTCGACGCGGATCCGGCCGCGGCGGTGCACGACCTCGAGATTCTGCACGACGACGAGGCCCGCCTGCTCGTTCCGGCGCGCGGCCCCGGCGTCGCGACGCCTGCACTGCTCCCGGACATTCTCGCCTGCGGTCCGACCACCCACCCCGACGGCACGGCACTGATCGAGGGCGAACGGCACGTCACGTACCGCGAGCTCGCACGCCGCAGCAACGCGATCGCGCGAGCTCTCATCGCCCGCGGCGCGGGACCGGAGACCGTCGTCGCCGTCGCATTTCCGCGCGGCATCGACTCGGTGACGGCGTTCTGGGCCGTCGCCGCGACCGGCGCCGCGTTCGTGCCCGTCGACCCGTCGTACCCGCCCGAACGCATCGCACACATGGTCACCGACTCGGGCGCGCTCGTCGGACTCAGTACGCTCGCCGTCGCGGACACCCTGCCGGACCGGGTGCACTGGATCGCCCTCGACGACCCGGCGTTCCAGTCCGAGATCGCCGACAGGTCGGACGCGCCGATCACGCCCGACGACCGCCGCAGCCCGCTGCGTCCGGACAACACGGCGTACGTCATCTACACGTCCGGTTCGACGGGGACGCCCAAGGGAGTCGCGGTCACGCACGCCGCACTGACGACGTTCACGGCGCGGGAGCGGCCCGAACTCGAACTCACCCCGTCGGCGCGAGTGCTGCGGTTCTCGTCGTCGAGTTTCGACGCGTCCCTGTTCGAGATGATCGCCGCGTTCGGTGCGGGCGCGACGATGGTCATCGCACCACCCGACGTCCACGGCGGCACCGACCTGACCGACCTGCTGAACGAGCAGCGCGTCACGCACGTCATCACGGCCCCCGCACTGTTGTCGACGGTGGACGTCGGCGCCGTCGAATCGTTGGAACACGTTGTCGTGGGCGGAGATTCCTGCCCACCCGACCTCGTGGAGCGGCTTCGCGGCCGCGCCGTTCTGCACAACAGCTACGGTCCCACCGAATCGACCATCGTCATCACGATGACGCCGCCGCTGACCGATCCGCGGGCCATCACCATCGGCACCCCGCTGCAGGGCGCGTCCGCTCTCGTTCTCGATCGGTGGCTGCGACCGGTTCCGCTCGGCATCGCCGGTGAACTGTACGTCGGCGGGCCTGGTCTCGCTCGCGGCTATCTGCATCGTGCGGGTGTCACCGCCGACCGTTTCGTCGCCGACCCGAACGGCAGCGGCACTCGGCTGTACCGGACCGGTGACATCGTGCGCTGGCGCGGGAACGATCCCGCCGACGCCGAGCTCGAGTTCGTCGGACGCAGTGACTTCCAGGTTCAATTGCACGGTCTCCGAATCGAACTCGGTGAGGTCGATGCCGTGCTGTCGTGGCATCAGTCCACCGACTTCGTCGTCTCCGTCGTCCTCGAACGCGGTGGCCGGTCGCAGCTCGTGTCGTACGTCAAGATCAAACCTGACCACGAGTTCGATGCCGCATCGCTGCATGCGCTCGCATCGGATTTCCTGCCGTCGCAGATGGTTCCGGTCCACATCGTCGAGTTGACGTCCGTGCCTCTCACACCGTCCGGCAAGGTGGACCGGTCCGCACTGCCCGACCCCAGGAAGCACGACGAGGCCACGCCCCACCGTGCCCCGACCGACGAGACCGAACAGATCATCGCCGACGCGATGGCGGAGGTACTCGGCCGTGACGCCGTCAGCATCGACGACTCGTTCTTCACCCTCGGCGGCGACAGCATCGTCGCGATCCAACTGGTCTCGCGGGCAAAGGCGTCGGGAATCGCATTCACCCCGCGCGACGTGTTCGAGCAGCGCACGGTTGCCGGTCTCGCACGCGTCGCGACGTCCGTGGCCGACCGCGTGCGACTCGAAGAACTACCCGGTGGTGGCGTCGGGTCGATGCCTCTGCTCCCGATCGCCCGCAGCGTGCTGGCGCGCACGTCGCGGCCGTCCGACATCGATTACTTCTTCCAGGCACTCGTGCTGACATCGCCACCGGGCCTGACCGACGACGACCTCGTGCGCACAGTCGCCGCCGTCGTCGACCATCACGACATGCTGCGCGCTCGCCTCGTCGATGACGAACTCGTCGTCGACCCGGTAGGCACTACCGTTGTAGCGGAACTGGTTTCGACCGATACGGGTGATCTCGACGCAGTGGTTCGACGCGCAGGCGAGCGGTTGCGTCCGCGCGACGGAGTCGTGCTGCAGGTGGTTCGCCTGATCGACGCGGATCGTATCGTGCTCGTCGCCCACCACCTCGTCGTCGACGGTGTCTCCTGGCGCATCCTGGTTCCCGATCTCGCGACCGCATGGTCGCAGCGTGCCGGGTCGATCGTGCTGCCGCCCGTCGAGACCTCGATGCGACGGTGGTCGCACGCGGTGCAGGATCTCGAAGTCGTCGCCGAAACCGATTCGTGGAGAGCCGTTCTCGACGGTCCGTGCGGTCCGTTCGACTCGGAGAACACACGGATTTCCCTCGCGCACAGCGAACTGACCGTCGAAGCCGACCTCACCGAGAAGCTTCTCGGCAACGTCGCCACCACCTACCGGATGAGCGCCGACGACGTGCTGCTGACGACGCTGGCGATGGCGCTCTCGCGCTGGCAGTCGTCCCCGTCGTTGCTTCTGCAGCTCGAAAGCCATGGACGGGACGAGGATTCGATACCGGGGTCGGATCTCACCCGGACGGTCGGCTGGTTCACCACGACCTATCCGGTACGGCTCGACGTACCGAACGCCGACGTCGATGTCGTCGCGAAGTCCATCAAGGAACAGATCCGCTCGGTACCGAGCCGCGGTCCCGCATACGGCGTGCTCGCGGCGTCCGGCGCCTTCGACGACCTGCCGCGACCGCAGATTTCCGTCAACTACCTCGGACGCATCTCCACCCGCATTCCCGACGCTCTGGCCGGCCAGGGTTGGATTCCGGATCTCGCGAGAACCGTGGGGTCCGACAGCGGACGCGACCTGGCCCAGGAGTTCGCCGTCGAGATCGACCTCGCCGTCGTCGACGGAGTTCTGCAGGCGCGCATCGGATATGCCGTAGACCTCGTCGATGCCGACGCGCTCGGTGAACTGTGGCACCGCGCGATCGTCGAGATCGTCGACCGCGCGTCCGCTCCGGACGCGGGCGGGCTCACGCCGTCGGACATGTCGTTGATCTCGGTCGAGCAGAAGCGAATCGAGCTGTGGGAGAGCCGTTTCGGAGCCCTCGACGATGCATGGCCACTGTCGCCGCTGCAGCGCGGACTGCTGTTCCACGCCGATCTGACGCGCGGCGGGGTGGATCCGTACACCGCACAGATCGTCTTCGCACTCGGTGGCGACGTCGACACCGCACGGCTGCGCCGCGCTGCCGCCCGCCTGCTGGACCGTCACGACGCGCTGCGCGTGTCGTTCGACTCCGACGCTCATGGACGTCCCGTACAGATCGTGCATCACCACCACGACGTGCCGTGGTCCGAGATCGAGGCCGACGACCTCGGTGACGCCGTCGCCCGGATACGTTCGCAGCCGTTCGACCTGGCCACGGGCCCGCTCGTCCGATTCGCCGTCGTGCGCAGCGGGGAGCGAACGCACCTCGTCGTCACCAATCACCACATCCTGTTCGACGGTTGGTCGATGCCGATCTTCGTCCGGGACCTGCTGGTGCTGTACGCGGCCGACGGTCCGATCCCGACGCCCGCTCCGTCCTACCGCGACTACCTGGCCTGGCTGTCGCGACGCGACGGTGCCGCTGCGCTCACGCGGTGGACGGACGTGCTGTCGGGCTCGACCGAACCGACCCTGGTGGCCGACCGGTTCACGGGCACGACCGTTCTGCCTCAGGACGTTCCGGTGCGACTCGACGGCCGCGCACTCGACGACCTGGCACGCAGCCTGGGCGTCACGGTCAACACAGTCGTGCAGGTGGCCTGGTCGATCGTGCTGTCCGCGGTGCTCTCTCGACGCGACGTCGTCTTCGGCGCGACGGTCTCCGGCCGTCCCGCCGAATTGGCCGGCGCGACGGACACTCTCGGGCTGTTCATCAACACGCTGCCGGTCCGAGTGCGCACCGAGGTCGCGGACACCGCACGGACACTGCTGACCCGCATCCAGCAGGAGCAGGCAGACCTGCTCGATGTCCACCACGTCGGGCTGGCCGAGATACAGGCAGCAGCGGGACCGGGCGCGATGTTCGACACGCTGACGGTGTTCGAGTCGTACCCCGTCGACCACAATGCGCTCGGCAACGCGACCGACATCGGCGGCATGCGCGTGCTCGGCATCGACGTCGCCGACTCGACGCACTACCCCCTGACCCTCGTCACGGTGCTGGAACCGACACCGGCCATGACGCTGCGGTTCGCGCCCGACGCGTTCTCCCACGGTGAGGTCACGACGATCGCGCAGCGACTCGAACGCGTCATGGCCGCGATGATCGACGCACCCGGGGGGCGCGTCGTCGATATCGACGTCCTCGGCGAGGAGGAACGACTCGCCGTCACCGATCGGTGGATCGACACCAGGCGTGAGGTGGCGCCGACGACACTGCTCGATCTACTGCGCGAACCGGCGTCGACGTACGCGGACAGCACGTGCGTGGTGTCCGACGGCCGGTCGCTGACGTACGGCAACTTCGCCGCCCGCGTGCGGTGCATGGCGCGCTACCTGATCTCACGCGGGATCGGGCCGGAAAGCGTCGTCGCCGTGTCGCTGCCGCGATCGATCGATCAGCTCGTCGCTATCCACGCGATCGTGCATGCGGGAGGCGCCTATCTCCCGCTCGACCCGGCACTGCCTGCGGCTCGGCTCGCGCACATGATTGCCACCGCAGCGCCGACGCTCGTCCTGGGGACGCAGATCGAGAGTGCCGTGCCGGTCATCGATCCGAGGGCGCTCGACCTGTCGTCGTTCGACACCGGTCCGATTCTCGACCGCGAGCGCCCGACACCGCTGCGCGCCGACAACACCGCGTACGTCATCTTCACGTCGGGCTCGACCGGAGGGCCGAAAGGCGTCGCGGTATCGCATCGATCCATCGTGAACCGACTGGTGTGGATGCAGGACACCTACCCGATGGACGCATCCGACGTCGTTCTGCACAAGACCCCGACGACGTTCGACGTGTCCGTGTGGGAGCTGTTCTGGCCGCACATGATCGGGGCGCGGACCGTCATCGCCGAACCCGGTGGCCATCGCGACCCCAAGTACCTCTCCAGCTTGATCCACGAGCAGGCCGTCACGACGATGCATTTCGTGCCGTCGATGCTCGATCTGTTCCTCGCGCACGGAGATCTCGACGCGTGCGGCTCGCTGCGGCAGATCTTCGCGAGCGGCGAAGCCCTACCCCGCTCGACGGTCCAGCGCACCCATGCAGCGCTCACCACCGAGCTGCACAACCTGTACGGGCCCACCGAGGCCGCCGTCGACGTCACCTACCACCGCACCGACGCCGACGGCGAAGGCGCCGTTCCGATCGGCGTGCCGGTGTGGAACACCGGCGTGCGCGTACTCGATTCGGCGCTGCGCACGGCTCCGATCGGCGCCGTCGGCGAGCTCTATCTGTCGGGTGTGCAGCTCGCTCGGGGATACGTGACACGCAGCGCGCTGACGTCGGATCGTTTCGTCGCGGACCCGTTCGCGGTCGGCAGCCGCATGTACCGCACCGGGGATCTGGTGCGATGGACGGCGAGTGGGACGCTGGAGTATCTGGGTCGCAACGACTTCCAGGTGAAGCTGCGCGGGCAGCGTCTCGAGCTCGGCGAGATCGAAGCATCGATCCTGATGACGCCCGGCGTCGCGTCGACCGTTGCGACGGTGTACGGCGAAGGAACGAAGGAACGCCTCGTCGCGTACGTCTGTGGAACTGCCGACGTCGACACGATCCGCGCGCACGTCGAGTCGGAACTGCCCGCGTACATGGTGCCGACGGTGTTCGTCGACGTCGACCGCATGCCCCTCGGGCGCAACGGCAAGCTGGACCGCTCGGCACTACCGGAACCGTCGGCGTCACCTGTTGTTTTCGAGCCACCCGCCGGTGACGTGGAAGTCGCCGTGGCGCATATCTTCTCCGATGTGCTCGAGGCAGTCGACGTCGGTGCCACGACGAGCTGGTTCGAACTCGGGGGGAACTCGCTGACCGCGACGCAGGTGATCGCACGCATCAACTCCGACCTCGGCGGCTCCCTGAGCGTGCGTGATCTGTTCGACGATCCGACGGTGCGTGGTCTGGCCTCCAGAGTCGAGGTCGGTTCGGCGATAACCACTCTCGTTGCCGGACCGAGACCGTCGACCATTCCGCTCGCGCCGAACCAGCATCGCATGTGGCTGCTGAACCGGTTCGATCCGTCGTCGCCCGCCTACAACATCGCAGGCGCGGTCCGGCTCGACGGCATCGTGGATGTCGGCGCACTCACCCAGGCCGTCGCGGACGTCGTCGCGCGACACCACCCCCTGCGCACCTTCTATCCGGATTCGCCGACGGGCCCACGTCAGGTGATACTCGACGATGTCGCACTCGATGTTCCGGTCGTCGACACCGCCGCGGATCGCCTGACCGCCGCGCTGCTGACCGCCGCGGGCCGCGGTTTCGACGTCACGGATCGGCCGCCATTGCGCGCCACGGTGTTCCGTCTGTCCGCGACCGAGCATGTCCTGCTCGTCGTCACGCATCACATTGCGGCCGATGGCTGGTCGATGCGACCGCTCGCGCGAGACGTGATGCTGGCGTACACCTCTCGCGCGCACGGTGCCGTTCCGTCGTGGAACGCCCTGCCCGTGGAGTACGCCGACTATGCGCTGTGGATGCTGGACAAGCTCGGCGCGGAGGACGATCCGGAGTCGGTGGCGTCACGTCAGATCGATTTCTGGACGCGAGAACTCGACGGTGTTCCGCACCGGCTTGCTCTGCCGACGGATCGTCCTGCGCCGCAGATCTTCTCCTATCGCGGAGACTCGGTGTCGTTCGCAATCCCCGACGACGTCCGCACATCCGTCGCCGACCTCGCCGCGCGCACCGGAACGACCCCGTTCATGGTGCTGCACGCGGCACTCGCGGTTCTGCTCGCACAGTTGTCGGGGGAGCGGGACATCACGATCGGTACCCCGGTGGCGGGCCGCGGTGAGCAGGCGCTCGACGATCTGGTCGGAATGTTCGTCGGCACGTTGGCACTACGGGCCTTCGTGGACTCGGCGTCGAGCTTCACCGAGGTTCTCCAGCAGGTCCGGGATCGTGACCTCGCCGCCTACGCGCATGCCGACGTGCCGTTCGACCGCCTCGTCGAACTCCTCGCTCCCGCACGTTCCACCGCGCACCATCCGCTCTTCCAGGTGATGTTGTCGCTCGACGAGCCAGCCCCGGCCGTCGAACTGCCGGATCTGACCGTCACCCCGTTGACCGGCGTCGCACCGATCGCGAAGTTCGATCTGCAGTTCGGTATCGATTCCACTACGTACGACGGAACTCTCACGTACGCAACCGATCTCTTCGACCGCAGTACCGTCGAAAGATTCGCCGAGCAGTTCGTGCGCATTCTGACGGCGGTGCTCGCAGATCCGGCGACGGTGGTCGGGGACATTCCGGCGAGCCGCCCGTCGGTGCTGCGCGGCCGGCCGGGTGCCACGCGACGAACCCTGCCGGACATCATGGCTGGAGCGCTGAATGCCGGAGATGTCGCTCTGCTTCACGGTGAAAGAGTCTGCAGCTACAACGAACTCGACGCAGTCTCGAACTCCGTGGCTCGACAACTGATCGCCCGCGGCGCAGGACCGGAGACGTCGGTCGTCGTCGCGCTCTCTCGGAGCGTCCAGTCGATCGCCATGGTGTGGGCCGTCGTTAAGACCGGTGCCGCGTTCGTGCCCGTCGACCCGCGCTATCCGGCGGACCGGATCGAACACATGATCACCGATTCCGCAGCGGTGCTGGGTATCTCCGACACGATCCGGCTCGGGGGCATCGAGTGGATCGACCCGGGCGATCTCCCCGACGGTTCCACGGCACCGATAACGGATAGAGACCGCCTGCTGCCGCTGAGGCCCGAGCATCGCGCGTACGTCATCTACACATCCGGTTCGACGGGCGTGCCGAAAGGTGTTGCCGTCACACACGCGGGCCTGGCACATCTGACGGCCGAGTTCGTCGAACGCTTCGGACTCGATCCCCGCAGTCGCACACTCCATTTCGCGTCCCCGAGCTTCGATGCCTCGATTCTGGAACTCCTGATGACCGTCGGCGCAGGGGGCACGATGACGATCGTCGACCCCGACGTCTACGGTGGCGCCGAGCTCACGGCTGCTATGCACGGCGTCACGCATGCGTTCCTGACGCCTGCGGCCGCCGCCACGGTCGATCCGGATGCCCTCCCCGAGCTACGAGTACTCGTCGTCGGCGGCGACGTGTGCAGTCCCGAGCTGGTGCGGACCTGGGCCGACCGCGTCTCGCTGTTCAACGCCTACGGGCCGACGGAGTGCACGATCGTCGCCACCCTGGAAGGCCCGCTCGACGCCGACACACCGGTTCGTATCGGCGGACCGACCCGCGGGATCGACGCCTACGTCCTCGATGCGCGACTGCATCCCGTCGGTCTCGGGGTCGTGGGCGAGCTGTACGTGGCCGGTGACGCGCTCGCCCGCGGGTACCACGGCAACCCGGCACTGACGGCAGCGTCGTTCGTCGCCGGGCCCGGTGGTGAGCGGCTGTATCGCACCGGCGATCGGGTGCGCGTCGTCGGGGACAGCCTCGAATACCTCGGCCGGGCGGACGCGCAGGTGAAGGTCCGCGGCTTCCGCATCGAACTCGGTGAGGTTGACGCGGTACTCGCGCGGCATCCGAGCGTCGCCCACTCGGTGTCGGCGGTGCATTCCGGCAGCGTCGTCAGCTACGTCGTCCCCGCCGGTGGGAACGTGGACGACGCGGCGCTGACGGACTTCGCGCGACAGTCTCTGCCGTCGCACATGGTTCCTCGCTCGATCACCACGATCGACCGCGTCCCGATGACGGCGGCGGGCAAGATCGATCGAAAGGCGTTGCCGCGACCAGTCTTTGCAGGCGCCGACTACGTCGCACCGCGCACGAACAGCGAGATTCTGGTCGCCGACGTGTTCGGGACGGTCTTCGCGGTGGACCGCATCGGCGCCCACGACGACTTCTTCGACCTCGGCGGCACGTCGCTCGTCGCGACGCGTGTGATCGCCCGCATCAACGAGGAAGCCGGGACCGCACTCGCGGTACGCGCTCTGTTCGAAGCATCGACCGTCGCCGGGCTCGCGGCGCGGGTCGACGGTGCGGAGCGGTCGTCGCTGCCGCGGTTGATCGCCGCCGATCGTCCGGACCGAATCCCGTTGTCGGCAGCCCAGACTCGAATGTGGTTGCTGAATCAGGCTGCGCCGGACAGCCCGGCGTACAACATCGCGTTCGCGGTACGACTCACCGGAGCGCTCGACGCCGATGCGCTGCGCCTGGCCGTACACGACGTTCTCGAGCGGCACGAGTCGCTGCGCACGCTGTACCCGGTCGCCGACGAGCCCGAGCAGGTGATCGTGGACGCGGCCGATGTCGGCCTGGATCTGCGCGTCGCCGAGGTCGACGAGAAGAACGTACTCGCCGCCGTGACCGATGTCCTCGGTCGCGGATTCGACGTCACCGCGGCTGTTCCGATTCGCGGCGTTCTGCTGCGGACCGACGTCGACAGCTATGTGCTCGTCCTCGTCGTGCACCACATCGCGGCCGACGGCATGTCGATGGCGCCACTGGCTCGGGACGTCGTCACCGCGTATTCGGCTCGGCTGCAGGGCACTTCACCCGGATGGGATCCGCTTCCCGTGCAGTACGCCGATTTCGCGGTCTGGCAGCGCACGGTACTCGGATCCACCGACGATGCGGACTCGGTCGCGTCACAGCAGCTCGGCTACTGGCGTCGCACGCTCGACGGGCTGCCCGACCTGCTCGAACTTCCCACCGACAGGCCGCGTCCGGCGGTGGCGTCGCAGCGCGGTGCGGAAGTCGGATTCGACCTCACACGAGACGAGGCGGCGGCCGTCCGATCGCTTGCACTGCGCTGTGGGGCCTCGATGTTCATGGTCATGAATGCCGCGTACGCGGTTCTGCTCGCACGGTTGTCGGGAACGACGGACATCGCCCTCGGTACCACCGTGTCGGGCCGCGGCGCCGGGGCACTCGACGACGTGGTCGGCATGTTCGTCGGGACGCTCGTGCTCCGGACCGAGTACCGCGCCGGCGAGAGTTTCGAGGACTTGGTGCAGCGGGTACGCGAGACGAATCTGGACGCGTTGGCGCACAGTGACATTCCGTTCGAACAGGTCGTTCAGGCGGTCGCGCCCACGCGGTCGACGTCGCACGCGCCGTTGTTCCAGGCGTTGCTCGCGTACGAACCGCAGCGGCCGACCACGCTGGAGTTACCGGGTCTGACCGTGTCGGAGTTTCCGTACGAGTCACCCGTCACACGATTCGATCTGGCACTCACCCTCACAGACGTGGCCGACGGCATCCACGGATCGCTGCGCTACAGCACCGACCTGTTCGACGCGGCCACCGCGAGGCGGTTCGCATCGATGTTCCGTGTGATCGTGACTGCGGCGGTGCAGGATCCGAGTCGGGCGGTGGGAGACATCGAGTTGCTGTCCGCGGCCGAGCGAGCGGCGTCGACACCGGTACGCGGCGCGAACGCGGTTAGGCCACAGACGCTCTCGCAGCTGATCGACTCGGCCGTCATGGCCAACCCGGACGGCATCGCCGTCCGGTGGAACGGCCACGGACACACCTACCGCGAGGCGGACGAGGCGTCGAACAGGCTGGCTCGGGTGCTTCTCGGGTACGGGATCGGGCCGGACACCGTCGTCGCACTCGGTCTCCCGCGGTCGTGGGAGTCGGTGGCGGCAGTGTGGGCGGTGACGAAGACGGGAGCGGCCTATCTGCCCGTCGATCCCACCTATCCGCGAGATCGATTGGCACACATGGTGTCCGATTCCGGAGCGGCGATGGGGATCACGCTCGCCGCACACAGATCGTCTCTGCCCGATGGGATCACGTGGCTCGAACTCGATGACGCGGACACCGTCGCCGATCAGGAGGGAGCGTCCGCCGAACCGCTGGGCGCGGACGAACTCGCCCGGCTCGTGAGGCTCGATTCCGCCGCGTACGTCATCTACACGTCCGGCTCGACCGGGCTGCCGAAGGGAGTCGTCGTTCCCCATCGCGGTCTGGCGAATCTCGCTGCGGCACGGCGTGATCTGCATCGCGTGACGGCCGAGTCGCGGTTCCTGCACGCGGCGTCCCCGAGCTTCGACATGGCCGTCGGTGAGATGGTGTCGGCGTTGTCCGCGTCGGCCACGCTCGTCGTGTCTCCGCCGGAGATTCTGGGTGGTGACGAACTGGGCGACCTGATCCGATCCGAGGGCGTCACCCATGCGCTGATGACACCGTCCGCGCTGTCGACACTCGACCCGGACGGCCTCGAGACGCTGCGCGTCGTCTGCGTCGGAGGTGAGGCGTGCAGTCCCGAGTTGGTCGCGCGCTGGGCACCGGGGCGGCTCATGCTCAACGGATACGGACCGACCGAGGCCACCGACATCTCGACACTCGGCGCAGTCGACGTCGGCGCGCCGGTCGACATCGGCGCACCCATAACAGGTTTCGCGGCAGTCGTACTGGATTCCCGCCTGCACCCGGTGCCGGTCGGCGTTCCCGGTGAGCTGTACGTCGCAGGGCCCGCGGTGGCGCGCGGCTACCACGGGCGAGAAGGTCTGACGTCGACGCGTTTCGTCGCGAACCCGTTCGGGGCGGGCCGGATGTATCGCACCGGCGACATCGTGCGGTGGACCCGCGACGGCCGTCTGCGCTACAGCGGCCGCGGTGACTCCCAGGTGAAGGTACGCGGCTTCCGGATCGAACTGGGGGAGATCGACGCGGCACTGTCGACGCATCCCGACGTCGACTTCGCCGTCACGATCGGCCGACCCGGCCCGTCGGGGGAGACGATTCTCGTCTCCTACGTGCTCGGCAGTCCCGACGATGCGCGTGCCCATCTTCGGAAGATGCTGCCGAGCTACATGATTCCGTCGGCGGTCGTCGTTCTCGACGCGGTGCCGCGGACACCGACAGGCAAGTTGGACACGGCGCGGCTGCCCGCTCCGGATCATGCCGAGCGGAGCTACACACCGCCCACCACAGAATCCCAAGAGATCGTCACACGTGTATTCGCGGAGGTACTCGATATGAACAAGGTTGGCATCGACGACGACTTCTTCGCCCTCGGCGGGACGTCGCTGACGGCGATGCGCGTCGTCTCGGCCATTCGAGAGAACACCGGGACGATGTTGTCGCTGCAGGCGCTGTTGACCGAACCGACGCCCGAATCGATTGCGGCTCTGCTCGATTCAGGGGGGTCGACGGGCTCGTCCTACGACATCGTGTTCCCCATCCGTACGGAGGGAACGTCCGCACCGCTGTTCTGCATCCATCCGATCGTCGGATTGTCCTGGTGCTACACCGGATTGGATCGATACACGGACGGCCCGATCTACGGCCTGCAGACGCCCGGTCCCGCCGACCTGCCCGATTCACTCGGCGGTGTGGCGCGCCGCTACATCGAGGAGATCGAGAAGATCGCACCCGACGGGCCGTACCACCTGCTGGGCTGGTCGCTCGGCGGCACGATAGCGCACGAGATGGCCGTGCAACTGCGCGACGCAGGCAAGGACGTGGCGTCGCTGACTCTGCTCGACAGCCACGCCGTGCAACCCGAGGACGTCTGGAACGCCGAGATTCCGGCGTCGGATCTGCTCGACGCGGTGGGACTGTCGTTGCCCGGCGTCGAGAATCAAGTCGTCGCGCTCGACACTCTGCCGACATTGCTCGGCGGGTCCGGAATCATCGAGACCTCCGACGCCGAACGGCTTCTCGCCGCGGCACTGCACAATCACGACCTGGCGGTGCGCCATCGTCCACGTGTGTACGACGGCGACGTCCTCTACGTCGCGGCAGGGATGGAAGATCGGTCGGGTGTCGCCACGTGGCATCCCTACGTCCGCGGTGAAATCACGAATGTGTCCGTCGCACACTCGCATTGGCAGATGATGTCCGCGCCTGCCGTCAAGACCTACGGCCCGGTGGTTGCGCGGCGGCTGGCCCGAGGTGGTGGGCGGTGATCTGGTTACGCCGCGCGGTCCTCGGGGTTCTGGCTCTGTTTCTGCTGATGCCGACGGCTGTTGCCGTCGCCGATCCGCCCAGCTCGGTGGACCGTATCGACAAGAAGGACGATCGCCGCTGGGACGTCTTCGTCTACTCGCCGTCGATGGATCGCGTCATCCAGCTGCAGGTGCTTCGTCCCGCCGACACGTCCGCACCGCGGCCGACGCTGTACATGCTCAACGGTGCAGGCGGCGGCGAGGACGGCGCGAACTGGCTGCGGCAGACGGACATGTCTCAGTTCTTCGGGGACAAGAACGTCAACGTGGTCATCCCCGTCGGCGGCTATCTGTCGTACTACACCGACTGGCAGCACGACGACCCGGTGCTCGGCCGCAACAAATGGCAGACCTTCCTGACGCACGAGCTCCCGCCCGTACTCGACGACGCACTGGATGCCAACGGCGTCAACGCAATCGGTGGACTGTCCATGTCGGCCGGATCGGTGCTCGATCTCGCGATTCAGGCTCCCGGCCTGTATCGAGGAGTGGCGTCGTACAGCGGGTGTGCGCAGACGTCGGATCCTCTCGCACGCAACTTCGTTCGGCTGCTGGTCGAAGCGCGCGGCCGCGGCAACACCGACAACATGTGGGGTCCCGACGGAGACCCGCGCTGGGTCGAGCACGATCCGTACGTCAACGCCGAGAAGCTTCGCGGACTCGAGCTGTTCGTCTCCAACGCGACCGGGTTGCCAGGGCCGTACGAGGTGCCGGGAGTCGTCCGGCCTGCGGGATCACCTCCGCTACCCGATCAGATCGTCGTCGGTGGCGCAATCGAGGCCATCACGAACAGCTGCGCGATGCGGCTGCAGCAGCGTCTCGACGACCTGGGCATACCCGCCGACTTCGACCTCGGGTTCCCGGGCACGCACTCGTGGATGTACTGGCAGGATGCGCTGCGGGCGTCGTGGCCGACGCTGGCGAGGGCGTTGGGCGCCTAGCCCACGTGCGTGCGAATGTATAGCGGGCTATACATTCGCACGCACGAGGGCTACCAGCGAGCCAACCGCCGAAGATCGCCGCCGGACCCGCTGTAGTTGTTGATGTCGGTCGGCGCCTCGATGCCCGGGATGCGGCCGTTGTCGGTGAACTGCCAGAACATCCACTGCGTCCACCCTCCCGGGAGGGGACCGAGCGTGTCGTTGTAGTCCGCGATCCACAGGGGATAGTGGTTGAACTCGTGAGTGTCGGCCATCGCCGTCCGCCAGAAGTTCGGATAGGTGTAGATGATCGGCTGGCGTCCGGTCAGCGCCTGCACCGCGTTCAGGTAGCGGTGTGTCCAGTCGATCAGTTGAGCCGGCGAAAGACCGTGCGACCGTTCGAGATCCAGTACCGGCGGCAGATCACCCGGTCCGTTGATGCCGAGGACGACCGTCGAGTAGTACGCCGCCTGCAGTTCGGGTGATTCCCGGACGTCCGCGTAGTGATACGCGCCGCGAGCGACACCCGCGACCCGCATGACGACGCAGTCCTGCACGAAGTACGGGTTGACGTAGTTCAGACCCTCGGTGGCCTTGACCATCGCGAAGTCGTGGCCCGATTCGCGCACCGCGAACCAGTCGATCTCGGTGCCGTCGATGTGTTGCCACGACGACACATCGGGCCCCTGTGGATTCGCCGACGCCACCGCGGGCATCGCGCACACGAGCGCACTGGCAAGAACGACGGTCGCAACACTGCGTTTCATGGCCACTCGCTGACGGTAGGTAGCCGGCAGCGACGGTTCAATGGTGAGTCGTCACAGACCTCGTGCGCGCGAATGTACAGCCCGCTATACATTCGCACGCACGTGCGCTAGCCGAGCCAGTCCAACACCGCCGCCGCCGTCCACGACTGCTGCATACTGCCGAGCGGCTCCCCGGTGAACGGTTCGTAGTACTCGGCGAAGCTGCCGTCGCTGGCCTGACGCAAGCCCTCCTCGCGCAAGGACAGTGACCGTTCGGCCCACCCTCGCCGCGCGAACGCCCACGAGAAGAGCCACGTGATGACGGGCCATACCGGCCCGCGCCAGTACTCGCGTGGACGGAAGTCCCTCGACACCGGTGACGTCGACGGCGGAACGGCGTATCGCAGGTCGGGGTGTCCACAGAACCGGGTGCCTTCGAACGTCCGCAGCAGCGTCCGTTCCTGTTCCCGCGGCAACCCACCGCACAGCAGCGGTGCGAACATGGCGATGGTGTCGGTGGTGATCCACCGGTTCGCGCGCACGTCGTAGTCCCGGGCTGCACCGGAGCGGGCATCCGTCGTCGCGATGACGCCCTTCCCGAACCGTTCGGACCAAGCGCGGAGTTCACGGACGTCGGAATTCGGTTTCGAATGTTCCTCGCCGATCGTCGCCAACACGTCGCACGCCATCGCGAACACCGCACTGACGAAGACGTCCTCGACCGCGAAGCTCATCGTGGCCGCCAGGGCCGCGTCGTCGTAACCTGCTTGCTTCATCTCTTCGACGAGCCAGATGTACCGGTCGTATTCGTGGTTGGTCGGACGCTGCGACGGATCCGTGATGACGGCGTGGTCCTCGCGCTGGTACGGAGGCATCGCTCCCGCAACGACATTCCGGTACGACGCGTCCCACCGCGGCGAGTTGTCCATGCCGGATTCCCAGCCGTGGAAGAGGGTGATGCGCCCGTTGTTCTCGATGTCGCGCGCCTCGGCGAGCCAACGATGCCATCGCACGAGGTTCTCCCAGCGACGATCGAGAAACTCCTCGGCGACGGCCCGAGTCGTCCGGCCGTGGCGTCGCGAATGATCGAGAATGCGTTGGACGGCGATGGCATGCACCGGCGGCTGCGTGATGCCCGACGTCTGAGGCGCTGTCGGCGCATGTGCGGCCAGCTGTCCCGTCTCCCACCGTGCCGGGCCGGGGAAGTAGCCGTCGACACCGTTCGCGAACACGATGTGCGGAATCATCCCGTTCTTCCACTGCGCGGACAGCAGCGTGTCGAGTTCGACGACGGCCCGTTCGACGCTCAGCGGTGCGAGTCCGACGGACACGAACGCCGCGTCCCAACTCCACATGTGGGGGTACAGCCGCGGGGCGGCGCTGGTCATCGTGCCGAGGTCGTTGCCGCGCAGAAGGTAGGCGGCCCGAGCGGCCAGTTGTGTCGAGGTGAATCCGCGGTCGGCCATGAGACCAAGTGTGCGACCGTTCCCCGTTTTCCGCCTTTCGAGAGACCGAATCGAAAGCGGACCGTATCTGTCCGCAATCGTTCCTACAGTAGTTCTCACCAGCCACGAAAGGACCCGACATGACCCTCACCGGTGAGAAGGCCGACATCCTTCGCATGTTCGCCGACCAGCGCAAGAACTTCCTCTACACCGTCCGCGGCATCACCGACGAGCAGGCGAGGCAGCGCACCACGGTCAGCGAACTGACTCTCGGCGGTCTGCTCAACCACGTCGTCAGCAACGAACGCGGTTGGATGAAGGTCATCGCGGACATGGACGAGAACGCCGAGTTCGACCTGTCGCGCATGGGCACCGAGTACGTCATGGGCCCCGACCAGACCGTCGAAGGGTTGATCGCCGAGTACGCGCGCGTCGCCGAGGCGACGGAAACCGCCGTCGCCGATATGGATCTCGACATCCAAGTACCTTTGCCGACGGCACCGTGGGCGCCCGAACGTGCCTGGCAGTCAGCACGTTTCACACTGCTGCACATTCTGCGGGAAATCGCGCAGCACGCGGGACACGCCGACATCATCAGAGAGTCGCTCGACGGCGGCAACACGACCGCAGCCATGGCTGCGGAGGCGGGTATGCAGTTCGACTAGCTACGTTGGAGGCATGACTCCTACAGCCTTGGTGACGGGCGCGAGCCGGGGCCTCGGCGCAGCCGTGGCGAGGCAGCTCGCGTCCGATCACGGTGTGTTCCTCGGTGGACGGACGGAAGAGTCGCTGGCCGACATCACGCGAGAACTGCACGGCGCGACGCCGTGGCCCGTCGACCTGACCGACCACGACGCCGTTTCACGCGCAGCCGGCGAGATCGATTCGCTCGACGTGCTGGTACACAACGCAGGCGTCGCGTCCCTCGGATCCATCGCCGAATCCTCGATCGACGAGTGGCGTCGCCAGTACGAGAGCAACGTCCTCGCCGTCGTCGCGCTGACGCAGGCGCTGCTTCCTGCGTTGCGACGCGCGGGAGGCCACGTGGTCCTCGTGAACTCCGGCGCCGGCTTGCGCGTCAATCCGGGCTGGGGTGGCTATGCCGCGTCGAAGTTCGCGCTGCGCGCGTTCGGCGACGCCCTGCGACAGGAGGAGCCGTCGATTCGGGTCACGTCGATTCACCCCGGGCGCATCGACACGGACATGCAGCGAGCGATCGTCGCGCACGAGGGCGACGAGTACGACGGCTCGAAGTTCCTGCAACCAGAGACCGTCGCGCTGGCGATCCGGAACGCCGTCGACACCCCTGCCGACGCGCACCCGACCGAGATCGTCATCCGGCCGCGGTAGGCGGCGCCGACGCACGCTCACGGACGCCCGGTGAACGGTGCGTTTCGATACGCGAAACCCGTCGACGACCTCGAGCGATCGCCCTATGGTTGCTGCATGCCACTGTCGAGATCGGAACGAGAAGAATTTCTGTCCGAGCCGCACATCGCGGCACTGTCGGTGTTCGCCGGCAACGATCGAGGTCCGCTGACGGTGCCGATCTGGTACCAGTACAGCCCGGGCGGTGAAGCGTGGGTGCTCACCGGAAAGTACTCGAAGAAGGCCGAATTGATCAGGGCTGCAGGACGGTTCAGCCTCATGGTGGAACGCGTCGAACCCACGATCAAATACGTCGCCGTCGATGGGCCCGTCGTTCGCGAGGAGGAAGCAACCGACGCGTACCTCCGCGAGGTGTCCGAACGCTACCTGGCGCCCGAGAAGGTCGAGGGATACGTGCAGTTCGCCAAGAGCGACCACGGTGACAGCACGGTGTTCTTCCTGAAGCCCGAGCATTGGCTGTCTGCCGATATGGGCGCCATCTAGTGCGGCTGCGCCACCCGTGCGTACATAGTTCGCCTCTAGGCCAACTTTCCGCGCACGGGTGCCGCAGGCGCACTGATAGATTTCCGACGTGAGATCACCGGTTCCCGATTACCTGCGCGAAGTCCTCGACAGCCTGGTCGACAACACGAACGGGGAGGTCGCCGACTACATTCCCGATCTGGCACAGGCGAATCCCGACGTCTTCGGAATCGCGGTCACCACCGTCGACGGCCGGACGCACTCGGTGGGCGACGACGAGGTCGAGTTCTCCATCCAGTCCATCTCGAAGCCGTTCGCGTACGCGGCCGCACTGACCGACCGCGGGTTCGACGCCGTCGCCGCCATCGTCGGTGTCGAGCCGTCGGGAGAGGCCTTCAACGAGCTGTCCCTCGAAGGCGGGACGCGTCGACCGAAGAACCCGATGATCAACGCAGGCGCCATTGCGACGCACTCCCTTCTGGGTGCCTCGGTCGACGAACGCGTTTCCCGCGCACTGAGTTTCTTCTCGACGCTCGCCGGGCGGCAGTTGTCCGTCGACGAATCGGTCTGCCGATCCGAATTGGATACCGCGGACCGAAACCTCGCCATCGCCCACATGCTGCGTAACTACGAAATTCTCTCCGACTCGGCCCACGCCGTGGTCGAGGGATACACGACGCAATGCTCGATCAACGTGACCGTGCGCGATCTCGCGGTCATGGGTGCGACGCTCGCCGCCGGGGGAGTGCGGCCCGGAACCGAAGAACGCATCGTCTCCAGAGCCGTTGCGCGACAAGTACTGTCGGTGATGGCCGGCGCAGGCATGTACGACGCCGCGGGCCACTGGTTGACGACCGTCGGCATCCCTGCGAAAAGCGGCGTCGCAGGCGGTCTTCTGGGTGCACTGCCCGGCCAGGTGGGCATCGGCGTCATGTCACCGCGACTGGACAAGCACGGCAACAGTGTTCGCGGCGTGAAGGTCTTCGAGAGATTGTCCGACGACATGGGCATGCACCTCATGGCGGCCGAGCCTTACGGATCGTCGGCGCTGCGCAGCATGTCCGACAGGTCGGGTGAACTGCGCGTCGAGCTACAGGGTGCGGTGCGTTTCAGCGGTGCGGAGAGCATCCTCGACGCGTTGTCCCACGACACCGGTACCGGCACGGTGGTGTTCGACGCCTCCCGCGTCGATCGCTTCTCCGACGTCGGCAGGCGGATGCTCCTCGAGGGGATGCGACGCATCAAGCTCGACGGCCGCGATGTGGTCCTCGTCGATCCCGACGGGGTGCTGCCGGACCCCGACCTCGGCGACGGTACGTTCCCGCTGCCCCGCTGAGTCAGGACCCCTGCCGAAGCAGGTAGTCGGTGAACGCCGCGGTGACCGACGTGGTGTTGCTCGGATTCGTGACGACGGACACCGTCCGGGTGGGCGCGTCGACCACGTCGATTCTGTGCAACCTCGGGAACAGCGACGCCAACGACGTCGGCAGCAAGGTCACGCCGAGGCCCGATTCCGTCAGTCCGGCAACGATGTCCGAGGAATCGGCTTCGATGATCGTGCCCCTCGGCACCGAGGACTGTGTGAACGCGTAGTCGGTCTGCATTCGGGCCTCGCTGCCTGCCGGCCGGTCGATCATCGTCATGCCGTCCAACTCGACGAGCCTGACGGACCGCCTCCGCGCCCACTCGTGCTCGGCGGCGACGAACAGCGACAACGGTTCGGTCCACAGGGCCGTCGACGTCAGACCCGTGTGCGTGCGACCGGGCGCGAGGCCGACGATCCCCACGTCGAGCGAGCCGTCGGAGACCCCGTCGAGCGTGATCGCGCTGCCTCTGGGGAGCAACGACACCGCCATGTTGGGGTGAGACGCCGTCAGCGACGCGACCGCTGCCACGACGTCGACACGCGTCAGCGGCACGATCATGCCGACGCGGAGGCGTCGTACCTCGGTGGTCGACGGCGAGACGTCGGCGACCAGGCGCGACACCGACCCCAGAACGCCGTAGGCGCGTTCGAGAAACACGCGTCCGGCGTCGGTGACGGTCACGCTTCGGCTCGTTCGAGAGAACAGTTCGACGCCCAACTCGCGTTCGAGGTCGCGGATCTGACTGCTGAGCGCCGACTGTGCCACATGGAGTCGGGCGGCGGCGCGACTGAAATGTTGCTCCTCGGCCACTGCGACGGCGTATTGGATGTGACGGAGTTCCACGCCGAAATTCTATCTCTCGAAGAGATGGATCATGCTGATCGATCTATTGGACAGCACAGTCTCGCGAGAGAATGCTGGTACTCGTGAACACATCGTCCAGAGAATCCGGCATCGGCACCCCGGTCGTCGCCCTGATGGCCGTCGCGACCGGCCTGAGTGCCGGTGGCAACTACCTCAATCAGCCACTGCTCGATCTCATCGCCACCCAGTTCGGCGTCTCGCAATCCGCTGCCGCGGTGTCGGTGACCGTTGCACAGGTGTCCTACGCGCTCGGGCTGCTTCTTCTCGTACCGCTGGGTGACGTGGTCGATCGCCGGACGTTGAGCGTCGGACTGATGGTGCTCGCCGCGACGGGACAGGCGATCGTCGGGTTCTCCCCAGCTCTGTCGTGGCTGTTGGTCGGTACCGCGATGGCCGGATTGTTCTCCGTCGCAGCGCAAGTCATCGTTCCGTTCGCGGCCTCGATGGCCCATCCCTCGGACTCGGGGCGCATCGTCGGTATCGTCATGGGTGGGCTGCTGACGGGAATCCTGTTGGCGCGCAGCATCTCCGGCGTTCTGTCCGGAGTCACCGGATGGCAGGGGGTCTATCGACTGGCGGCGGTACTGATGCTGCTGTCGGCCTTCGGCCTCTGGCGAGTGCTGCCCCGCAACACGACGACTGCCGGCGTCGCATATCTGCCCGCCCTGGCGTCGATGGGCCGACTCGTGCGTCGTCACCCACGGCTGCGCACGCGGTCGCTGCTCGGGGCGCTGTCCTTCGCGTCGGTCAGTACGGTGTTCGCGACGATGACGCTCCTGCTGACCACGGAGTACGGATTCTCGGCGGCCCAGATCGGTCTGATCGGACTCTCGGGCGTCGCCGGTGCTTTGATGGCGTCGATCGCCGGTCGCCTGGCCGACCGCGGATACGTGCAATGGGCCACCGGCTCGGGCGTCGTGCTGCTGGTCTCGGTGTGGCTGCTGTTCGCCGTCGGAGGCACGTACTGGCTCGTGTTCGTGCTGGCGTTCGTGCTCGTCGACCTCGCTCTGCAGGGGGTGCACGTCAGCAACCAGAACGTCGTCTACGCGCTGGAGCCGGAGGCCAGGGCACGGATCAACTCGATCTACATGACGACGTACTTCGTCGGCGCGTCGGCGGGATCGGCTGCAGGCACGTTCGCCTGGACGCACTTCGGCTGGACGGGCGTCTGCGTGACGGGAGCTGCCTTCGCAGTCGTGGCATTGCTGGTCTGGATGCGGGATCTGCAGCTGAACAAGACCGCGGACCTCGTCACCGTCTAAGGCGCGTCGGTCTTGATGAGCTTCATCGTGATGCGCGAGTCGACGCGGGCGATGGCTTTGTCGCCCATCAGCTGGACCGTCAACCATTGCTCGTAGGCCGCGAGATCGGCGACGCGCACGCGAATGAAGTAGTCGGGGATGCCGAACATGCGTCGGAGTTCGGCAACCTCGGGCATCGCTGCGATCCGATCCTCGAACGCCTGCGTCGTCGCCAGATTCTTGGCGACGAGGTCTGCGTGGATGATGACCTCGAACCCCTTGCCGAGGCGGGTCCGATCGACGATCGCGGAATATCCGGTGATGATGCCGTCGTCCTCGAGCTTGCGGACACGCCGCAGGCACGGGGCCGGGGTGAGGCCGACACGGGCCGCCAATTCCTGGTTGGTCAGGCGACCGTTCTCCTGCAGGAGCAACAAGATATGTTCGTCGATCGAATCCACGTGAATATCTTGCGCGTGTATCCCCGCATCGGCAAGATCGGGCAATAAAATCACGCACCGAATTTCCTATCCTTGCGTCATGACCGTGCACGAAGAACTTCAGCCGACCACCACGGGATCGTTCGTCGACGCGTTCCGCTCGGCGGGCGTGATCTGGTTCGGGCTGTTCACATTGGGACTCGGCTTCGGCGTCGTCGTGACGTCGCACGGATTTCCGTGGTGGATCGCGCCGATCATTTCGGGAGTGCTGTTCGCCGGATCGGTCGAGTTCGTTCTCATCGGCATGCTCGCGGCGGCTGCGCCTCTGGCAGCGGTTGCGGTGACGACGTTTCTCGTCAATTCGCGACACCTCTTCTACGGGCTGTCGTTCCCGCTGCATCGTGTCGAGGGCCGATTCGCCAAGCTGTACAGCATCTTTGCGCTGTGCGACGAGGCGTTCGCGATGATCACCAGCCGCATGCGCAGCGGTCGGATCCTCTGGACGCAGCTGGGACTGCACATGTCGTGGATGGTCGGATCCTTTCTCGGAGGGCTCGTCGGGCACACGGTGCTCGGCGACGTTCAGGGCCTCGATTTCGTGCTGACAGCTCTGTTCGTCGTCCTCGTAGTCGACGCGTACCGCGCGGACCCGAACCGCGTGACGCTCGTGCTTGCCGTCCTGTCGGGTGCAATCGGGTTGCTGTTCTCGCCCGGGTCGATGCTGGTGGTGTCGATGTGCGTATTCACGATGACGTTGATCGTTCGGCATGTGAGGAGCGCTCGTGCCTGATTACGGCTATCTTGCTGGAGCGGTCGGGGTGGCCGTTGCGATCACATTTGCGTTGCGCGCCATACCGTTCGCGGTTCGCGCGCGGCTACGTGAATCCGCACTGCTGGACTCCATCGGACGGTGGATGCCTCTCGGCGCAGTGGCGATTCTGGCCATGTACGCGCTGTCGTCGATCGACGTCGGCGCTTCGCATCACGGGATTCCGCAGATCGCAGGCGTTCTCGTCACCGCAGGCGTGCACCTCTGGCGACGCAACGTCGCCCTGAGCATCCTCTCCGGGACTGCAGTGTGCGTCGTGCTGCTGAATTGGGTCGTCTAACAGCTGTCGACGCGCGGAATACCCAGTGCGACAAGGTCGTCGAACAACCGGTCGGCCATTCGCGCGTGGCCGCGGGTGTTCGGGTGGATGCCGTCGGGCGCATAATCGGTCGAGAAGTTCAGCCAACCCTCGGCCCGCGGGTCGAGGAAGGTGACGCCGGCGAGCTGAGCCGCGTCCCGCAGGGTGCGTCGGATCGCGTCGATGTTGTCGTGCTTGGCATTCGGAGCACCCGTCGGCGCGACGACGACGATCCGTGCCTGCGGTGCGATGACGCGGAACGTCGCGTACAGACCGGTGGCCGCGGCGAACAGCCTCGCGTCACCGCGGTCGTTGCCGGAGCCCTGGATGACGATGACGTCGGGGAGCGTCGACGCGGCCTTCGTGACTCGTTGCAGACTGACGAACGGGTTCGGGCTCGCCGCATAGCCACTGCCCGATTCGGCGACGAGGTTCGAGTCCCAACAGGCGCGCGCTGCAAGCACGGTGGCGTACCCGGCTCCGGCGCTCGCCCCGACACCGGCGCTGAACGAATCGCCGATGATCGACACCTTCAGGGGATGGGCCGCAGCGTGGGCGGTTCCGGTCGTCAGCGAGGTCACGGCGAATACGACGGCCGCGCACAGCGCCAGCCGGATGCGTCGGCGTCGAGCAGCAGTCTCGGTCACATGTGGATGGTAGGTGTCGGGGTCGCCGGGTTTCCGCTCTTCGCTCGACGGCTTCTCCATGCGTGCCGATTCGTTATGAGACCCGGGTAACACATTGCGACTCTCACCCGACATATTCATCAGGCAGAACGAAGACACACACCCCTCGGAGGCTCAGCATGACCGTCGTCAACGATTACTCGAAGCCGGCCACCGAGCTGCCCGATCACACCATCACCGCCTACGCGGCCCCGGCCATCGTGACCATCCGAGCAACCGGAACCCAGGCGCCCGTCTTCTGCATCCACCCGCTCGAAGGCCTGACCAGCTGCTACGCCGAACTCGTCGAGCACATCGACGACGATCGCCCCGTCTTCGGAGTCCAGGCGATCGGTGAGCGGCCTGCATCGTTGACTGCACTCGCGGCCCGTTACGCCGACCACATCCTCGATGTCCACAGCGACGGCCCGCTGCATCTGCTCGGCGCGTCGTTCGGCGGACTGCTCGCGCACGCGGTGGCCGTCGAGCTGCAAGCCAGGGGCGTGGCGGTCGACAGCCTGGTCCTCGTCGACAGCGATCCGCTCGCCCACCGCCCTCAGCCGGACCTGCTGTCGCGCATGAGTGACGTCATCGACCGCAGCCGCGTCGAGGAACTACTCGCCGTCGCAGCCCACAACGAAGAGTTGGCCACCCGCCACTTCCCGGGAGTCTTCGTCGGCAAGGCGTTCGTCGTCTCCGGGGTCGAATCCGACGGCGGGCCGGCATGGCACGCGTTCGTCAGCGGAACCGTCGCCAAGTACCTGGTTCCCGACGCCACCGCGTTCGGTCTGGTCGGGCCTTTGGTCAATCGGTTCCTCTGACATCAGCGAAGACAACGAGCTCGCATCTCGGACCCGCTGCATTCGCGAGTCTGGCATCACCGGTCCACAGCGGAGCGCCCATCAGCTCGGCCAACGCAACGTGACGCTTGCATCAACGACGATCACGATCCTCCCGAACCGCTGCCGCGGCCTCGCTGAAGGACACCGATCCGCCGCTTCTACGGCCCGCTCGTTCCAGCACCTCGCTGACCGTTGGCTGACTCGCCTCCTCAATCAGACGAGTTCGCGAGTACTCCTGCAACGACTGATGAGCTTCCGCTGCACGACGTCGCAGCGTCGCGTGGACGTCGTCGGGCACGTCCTTGATCTGCACGCTTGGCATGGCGCGATTATGGCGCCACTCAGACCGACTGTCCAGCCGCTTCCCGCTGAAATTTACCCTCCTATTGTGCGGTTTCGAACCCGGATTCCGCACAATAGGAGGGTAAATTTCGCCCGCGCGGACTACAGAGCCAACCGCTCCAGCAGCGGCGCGATCGGCCCGAGGTCGATGCATCCACTGCCGGCTGCGCGTTCGGATGCCGCCGGCAGCAACGCCTCGTGGACGCGCTGCATCGAATCCCTCTGTCCCGCAGCGAGTGCCGCCACACCCGTCAGGTACCAGCACACCTCCGACATCAGGTCGTGCGGGGGATCGGGAACGGAGTCGAGCACTTTCGGCTCGAACAATCCACGCACCCATGGCTCGTAGGGCCCGAAATCGCCGTCGGGCAGAGGCTTTCCGTTCCGCACGGCGACTGTCAGATCGGATAGCGCGTGCAATCCGTTCGTGAAGCCCGGCATCTCAGCGGTTTCCACAGGCTCCGGTCCGTCCTCGAACGTGTACCGGAACCACGCGGTGAACACCGACGCCAGGGGACGATCGAACCGCTGCGCCAACCCGTCGATCAGGTCTGCTTCCACCGAGGCACTTGCGAGATCGTCGAGCGCGCACAGTGACTGCATCCGGTACAGCCGGCCGGCGATCTCGAACGTCGACAGTTCGGCCTCCACCGCGAGTTCCACTGTCTCGTCGGCTATGTCGCATCGGTCGCGTGCCAGACCCGTCGACCCGAACGTCTGCAGGTAGCGCGCGCCGAGCGTCAGGCACAGCAGCGCGGGGTCGCCGAGCCGTCGGGCAATGGCCTCCGCTTCCACAGCCTCCGCCATCCGACTGCCCACCCCGCGGGATTCCATCGCGATGGTCGAAAGCAACCGCGCACGAACACGTTTCGACGCCGACGCCGGCAATCCTGTGAACGCCCGGTCCGCTGCGGCGACGATCGCGGCGGACAACTCCGGATCGTCCGACCGCGTCCAGCTGCCGGGAACGTCGTAGCCGACGATCACCCGTGCGGTCAGTTCCGGATCGCCCACCTGCTCGGCCGCGGCGATCGTCGCGAGACGTTGTTCGGTCGCCGCACCGACGGATCCCGACAGGGCGAGCAAAGGCACGAGCGCAGAGGCACTTTCGAGCTGTGACCGTGTGCTCGGCCGAGACTGCTCGGCTACCTGCATCAGGATGGAGCCACTTCGGTCGAGTCCCGGATCGCGGTTCAGTATTCGCTCTTCCATGTCTCCCAGACGATCACTCGGATCCAAACCGAGTCCCTCGGTGAACGTCACGCGGGCACGGCGCAGCACCGCAAGCGCATCCGCCTGTCGCCCCACGCGATACAACGCCAGGGCGAGGATTCGCCATCCTTCCTCACGCCACGGGTGCTCGTCGACGAACGCGTCGATCAGGGGAACCACCGCACCCGGACGCCCCTCGTCCAAGAGCTCTCCCGCGCGCCGCTCCGTCATTCCTGCTCGAAGCTCGGCATTCCGAGCACGCTCCCCGGCCGCCCAGGGACGCGTCGCGAATTCGTCGAAAGCCGTTCCGCGCCATTCGTCGAGGCCGGCTTCTCCCGCCTCCACCCGCCACAGGTCGACGCTGCACTGTTCGAGCGCATATCCGGATCCTCGCGTCACGACGACAGCCGACGCCGCCCGCGGCGGACGCGTCGGCTCCAGGATCCTGCGGAGTTCACCGATGAACGTGCGGACGGATCCGACGGCGCCGGCGGGGGCGTCGTCCCACAGGTCGTCGACCAGGCTGGACGTCGACACCGTGCGTCCGCGCCCCACCACCAACAAGCTCAGAATCTCGCGGTGCCGCGGTTTCGACAGGGGCACTGCCACGCCGTCGATCTCCGCCTCGACCTGGCCGAGAACGCGGATTCGTAGCTCGCTCACCGGCCGAATTCTAGTGTGCGCTGATCGAGTGCTGATCGGACCGCGCGACGATCGGGGCATGGATCTGAAACTCTCCGGCAAGTCGGCGTTCGTCAGCGGGTCGACGCAGGGAATCGGCTACGCGGTCGCCCGAACACTCGCCCGAGAAGGCGTCGACGTCACCCTCAACGGCCGCGACCGCGACACACTCGCGACGGCCGTCGAACGCCTACGCCGCGACGCACCCGGTGCATCCGTCGACGGCATCGCAGCCGACTTCTCCGACGACGAGCAGGTGAACCGACTGTGCAGCACCATCGCCGACGTCGACATCCTGGTCAACAACGTCGGCCTCTTCGAGCTGAAGGCGTTCGACACCATCTCCGACGCCGACTGGCGCCGCTACTTCGACGTCAACGTCATGAGCGGGGTGCGGTTGTCGCGCCGACTTCTACCCGCCATGCTCCACCGAGGCTGGGGCCGTGTCCTTTTCGTGAGCAGTGAGTCGGGCGTGAACGTCCCGGCGGACATGATTCACTACGGCACGTCGAAGTCGGCGATGCTGGCCGTCGCCAACGGCCTCGCCAAGCTCACGAAAGGCACTGCGGTGACGGTCAATTCGGTGCTCGGCGGCCCGACGTACTCGGACGGCGTCGCACGGACGGTGGAAGCCATCGCCGATACACAGTCCATACCCGTCGCCGAGATGAAGGCCGCGATCATGGCCGGAAATCCGACGTCGTTGCTGCAGCGGTTCATCGAGCCCGACGAGATCGCGAACATGGTGGCGTTCCTCGCCAGTCCCGCAGCGTCCGCTACGAACGGCTCGGTAGTGCGCGTCGACGGGGGAATCTAGTGCGCCTGCGGCACCCGAAGGCGCATCACGGCACGGGCGTCGGGGCGAGACTGTTGCCGACCGGGATGGTGGCGCAGTTGCTGTGCGTCGGCGATCCCGCGAAGCGTTCGGTCAGGAACTGCAGGCCCTGAGCTTCGAAGGGCAGGAACGCTTCTCCGTGCGTCAGCCCGTCGTACTGCGCGTACTGAACATCGACGCCGTCGGTGCAGTACTGGTGCGCGAGCGCTTGCACATCGGCGGTGATCATGATGGTGTCGCCGATCGGATCCGCGTGACCCACCGCAAGGAACATCGGGGTCCTCGGTGTGCCTGCCGTACCCATGATGTTGTCGTTGATGGCCTCGACGACTTCCGGCACTTCCAGCAGCGAGGTGTACGGCGCGCGCACCATGCTCGCGTCGGTCAGGGTGGGGTAGTCGTCGGCGAACTGCGCGATGCACTCCTGGTCGACCTGATCGATCACCTGTGCCCCGTACTCGGACAGGAACGACGCGGTGTCGAGTCCGTATGCGCGCTGGTACGCCACGATCAACGCCGGAATGACGCCCGCCCACTGCGCACTTCCGCTCACGTACGGCAGGTTGTGTGCCAGATCGACGGGCAACCCGCCCGCCGCGATTCCGACGAGATTCAGCTCGGGCGCGTACGTCGGCGCGACCTCGGCGCCCCACTGCGTCGGCACCGATCCGCCCGAATAGCCGATCATCGCAACGGGTGTCGACGACGGCACCTGCAGGAACGACTGAGCCGCACGGATGCCGTCCAGCGCCGCGTACCCCGACTGCCGCCCGATGGTCCATTCGAGCTCTTCGCCTTCGTAATCCGGTGCGACGACGGTGTATCCGGCGGCCAGATAACCGGCGATGACGCCTTGCTCCGCGGTCGCGATCGGACTCGTCGCACCACCGCTGAGCGTGTACGACGGGTCGCACTGAGAACCGAGGGCGTCGTACGCCATGTGGTACGAGACGATCTTCGTCGGCCCGGGAACGAGGGGTCGCAGAACCGTCGCCACGGTCACGACGGCGTCACCCTGCTGATCGGTGGTGCGATACAGCACCTGCTCACCCCGGATGGGCGTGGTCAGCGTGGGCGTCGCGAACGTCATCGGCCGGGACCGCAGGACGGATCCCGGCGCGACGTCGAGCGAGGAGTCCCAGCTGTAGAACGGGTCGTCGGCCGGAATGGGCGAGCCCGGCCCCGGGTCGGCCTGCGCGACGAGAGCGCTTGTTCCGACGACGAAGGCAATCAACGTGAGGACGAGCGCTTTACCGACCTGTGACATGGAACGAATTAAAGCGCATGCCAAGAATCTCGGCTGTGCATTCACACGAAAAGGGTGAGAGTGCGGCGTCGCCACCCCTGCGCGGAAAGTTGCAGCGGAGGCCGACTTTCCGCGCACGGGTGCGTCAGCGCACTATTTCACGACGATGTTGACCATTCGACCCGGGATGACGATGACCTTGGTCGGCGCCTTGCCACCCAGCAGAGCAACGATCTTCTCGTCTGCGAGCGCGGTCTTCTCGACATCGCCGTTGGTGGCATCCGCGGGCACGGTGATGCGGCTACGCACCTTGCCGTTGACCTGGATGGGGTAGTCGACGGTGTCGGCGACGAGCCACTTCTGATCGGCACGCGGGAAGGGCCCGTGCGCGAGCGAACGGTCGTGTCCGAGACGTTTCCACAGCTCCTCCGACAGGTGCGGAGCCATCGGGGCGAGCATCAGGATCAGCGGTTCGACGACACCGCGTGGGGCGCCGTCCGGGTACGCCTTCGTCAGATGGTTCGTCAGCTCGATGAGCTTGGCACCGGCCGTATTGTCGCGCAGCGCAGTGTAATCCGCTTCCACACCGTCGATGACACGGTTGAGCACACGCAGTGTGTCCTCGGTCGGCTTGTCGTCGGTGACGCGGACAGCGCCGGTCTCCTCGTCGAGCACGAGACGCCACACGCGCTGCAGGAAACGCTGTGCGCCGACGACGTCCTTCGTCGCCCACGGGCGCGACGTGTCCAGCGGACCCATCGACATCTCGTAGACACGCAAGGTGTCGGCTCCGTATTCGGCGAAGATGTCGTCGGGAGAGACCGAGTTCTTCAGGCTCTTGCCCATCTTCCCGTACTCGCGGTTGACCGGTTCTCCCTGGTAGAAGAACCCACCGTCCCGCTCTTCGACCTCGTCGGCCGGCACGTAGACACCGCGCGCATCGGTGAACGCGTACGCCTGGATGTAGCCCTGGTTGTACAACCGGCGGTACGGCTCGCTGGAGCTGACGTGTCCGAGGTCGAACAGCACCTTGTGCCAGAAACGCGAGTACAGCAGGTGCAGCACCGCGTGCTCGACGCCGCCGACGTACAGGTCGACACCGCCGGGGTCGTTCGGTCCGTGCAGCTCGGGACGCGGTCCGACCCAGTACTTCTCGTTCTCCGGGTCCGCGAACGTCTCGGAATTGGTCGGGTCGATGTAGCGCAGCTGGTACCACGAGCTGCCTGCCCACTGCGGCATGACGTTGGTGTCGCGGCGGTAGGTCTGCAGGCCGTCACCGAGATCGAGCTCGACGTTCACCCAGTCCGACGCCTTGGCGAGCGGCGGCGACGGCTCGGAGCTCGCGTCGTCGGGATCGAAGGAGACCGGGGCGTAGTCCTCGACCTCCGGAAGTTCCACGGGCAGAACCGAATCCGGCAGCGCGTGGGCGTTGCCGTCCTTGTCGTAGACGATCGGGAAAGGCTCACCCCAGTACCGCTGACGCGCGAACAGCCAGTCGCGCAGCTTGTACTGGATGGTGCCGCGGCCCTTGCCGTCCTCCTCCAACTTCGCGACGACCGCAGCCTTGGCGTCGTCGACCGAAAGTCCGTCCAGGAAGCCGGAATTGACCAACGCGCCGTCGCCGACGAAAGCAGCTTCGGTGACATCTCCGCCCGAGATGACCTCACGGATGGGCAGATCGAACTTGGTTGCAAACTCCCAGTCGCGCTGATCGTGACCCGGGACGGCCATGATCGCGCCGGTGCCGTACCCGGTGAGCACGTAGTCGGCGATGAAGACCGGAACCTGCTCTCCGTTCACGGGGTTCTCGGCATAGGAGCCGGTGAACACACCGGTCTTCTCCTTGTTCTCCTGACGCTCCAGGTCGGACTTGGCCGCGATCGACGCGCGGTAGGCCGCAACGGCTTCCGCAGGAGTGGCAGCGCCTCCGGTCCAGACGGCAGGCACGTCGGACGGCCACTCGGCCGCAACCAGGCCGTCGACCAGATCGTGTTCGGGAGCGAGAACGACGTAGCTGGCACCGAACAGGGTGTCGGGGCGCGTCGTGAACACCTCGATCCCCGAGAACGAGACCTGCGCGCCGCGCGAGCGACCGATCCAGTTGCGCTGCATGGTCTTGACCTTGTCCGGCCAATCCAGGTTCTCGAGATCGTCGATCAGCCGGTCCGAGTACGCGGTGATGCGCATCATCCACTGCCGCAGGTTCTTTCGGAACACCGGGAAGTTGCCGCGGTCGCTGCGGCCGTCGGCGGTGACTTCCTCGTTCGCCAGCACGGTGCCCAGACCCGGGCACCAGTTGACGAGCGAGTTGGACTCGTAGACGAGGCGGAACCCGTCGAGCACCGACGCGCGCTCACCGGCACTCAACGACGACCAGTCACGGCCGTCCTCCAGCTGCCGTGAACCGTCGGCGAATTCCTTCTCGAGCTCGGAAATCGGACGCGCCTTCTTCAGGTCGACGTCGTACCACGCGTTGAAGATCTGCAGGAAGATCCACTGCGTCCAGTGGTAGAAATCGACGTCCGTCGTCGCGAGCGAACGGCGACGGTCGTGTCCGAGCCCGAGGCGACGCAGCTGACGGCGCATGTTGGCGATGTTCGCCTCGGTGGTGGTGCGGGGATGCGTGCCGGTCTGAACGGCGTACTGCTCGGCCGGCAACCCGAAGGCGTCGTATCCGAGAGCATGGAGGACGTTCCGTCCGTGCATCCGGTGGAACCGCGCGAAGACGTCCGTCGCGATGTACCCGAGCGGGTGTCCGACGTGCAGACCGCTGCCCGACGGGTACGGGAACATGTCCTGAACGAAGAGCTTGTCCTGAGGCACGTCACCGGCAAGCGGGCCGACCGGGTTCGGGGCGTCGAACGTGCCCTGCTCGTCCCACAGGTCCTGCCACTGCTGCTCGATGCGCCCGGCCACATCCGCGGTGTAGCGGTGCTCGGGAGTTGCGTCCACTGGATCAATCACGCAACCAGAGTAGTGGGGTCCATCGGGCCGCCTGGTATGAGGACCCGTGGTGGCCGTATCCTTACCGGCGTGATCGTCGTGTCGATACTGCTCTTCGTACTCGCTCTCGTCGTCGGCTCCGTCGCCGCCGCGAGCCTGACGGGCAAACTCCCCCGTAACCGCTGGGCAGGCGTCCGTACCGCAGAGTCGATGCGTGACGACGAAACGTTCGCCATGGCCAACAAGGTGGCCGGTCCCACCACGGCCGCGTCGGCACTCCTGCTGCTGATCGGCGGCGCCGCCGGCCTCATGCTGAGCGGGGTGTTCGCCGTCGTCGCGGTGGTGGCCTGCCTGATCGCGGCGTTCGTCACCGCGGGTGTCGGTGGTTCCATCGGCGCTCGCGCCGCCGCCGCGAAGCCGGTCGAGGAGACGGGCGGATGCGGGCACTCCTGCATCTCCTGCAGCCTCAAGGATGCGTGCGCTCCGAGCTGATGCCGGGAGCGGAGCCTGCGGAGTGAGCAAAGCTGAACCGGCGATGAAGCAACGGACGTTCGATCCGGCAGGCGTTGTTTTCGGCGTCTTCCTGCCGATCGCGGCAGGTGTGTTCGGGATCGTGCTCACCCGGATCTGGCGCCCACGCCTACCCGACCAGATCGCGACGCACTGGTCCGGCACGGCTCCCGACGGCTTCACCAGCCCGACGGCCAGCTCCATCACCCTCGCCATCGTCGTGATTCTCGTCGGCGGTGGCTGCAGCGCGATCGCGTCGCTCGCGCATGCCCTTCTTATCATGCGCAGAACCATGTTGATGATCGGCTCGACCGTCGTCGGCCTGATCGTCGTACTGCAGGTAGCCATCCTGTCGCGTCAGCTGGACGTCACCGACGTCACGACGATCGAGATTCCCGGCTGGGCGCTCGCCTTCGGAACCGCCGTCGGGTTCGCCGTCGGCCTTCTCGGTGCGTCGCTGCTGCGTGACTACCGCGATCGCGTCGTCGCCACCGAGCCGCCGCCCTCGTCGCTCCCACGCGCCGACGCGGACCTACCGATCGTCGAGCCGCTGGGTGCCGGTCGCGTCGGGACCATCGTGCTCTTCGCGATCGTCGCTGCCGCGGCCGTCCTGACCTGCTGGCTGGTCGAGTCGTGGTGGCCACTGGCCATCTTCGTCCCGCTGGCGATCCTCCCGGTGTCGCTGATGCGCTACGAACTCGTCGTCGACCGTGCGGGTCTGCACGTGCGCAGCCTCGGAATGGCGGCGTTCGACTACTCGATCGACGAGATCACCGGAGCGTCGGTCCGCGAGGTCACTCCGTTCGAGGACTTCGGAGGGTGGGGCCTACGCGTCAAGGGACGCGGCAACTACGCCGTCGCGACCGCGAAAGGTCCCGCGGTGTTCGTGACGTTCGCCAACGGCCAGCGCCTGACCATCACTACCGAGCACGCAGAACGGATTGCCGGGGCACTCAACACGCTCGCATCCTCCCGATGATTCGCCGAAAACAAACCGATCGCCGTTTTTGTCGTTTAGGCTCTTTTTCAACCACTGGGTGACGACTGGAGGCTCGCACGAACGAGAACAGGCCGTCGGCACAGGACGCTGTCTCACGTAGCCGACCCGCGAGTCATCGTCGGCCGAACACCTATTCGGTTCGTGCCGTACTGACGGAGTGGTACACCCAGCCGTTCGACTACGAATGGATCGTCTCCCATCGGTCGACGCGTGGACTGCACGGACCACTTCGAATCGTGTTCGGTTCAGCGACACTGCTGTTCGCTGCGTCGTCCATCCTGATGTTGTTCTCCTCGCGCGGGCCGCAGGGATTCTGGGCACAGGCGTGGGTCGGCGTCATGCTGCTCGTTCAGCTCGCCGTCGCGCTGCGGTGCTTCTTCGGTCCGCTCCCAGTACGACGCGATTTCATCGGTTTCGCCGTGTTCGGAGACCTGGGGTTGACGTCCGTCCTGGTGCTCTACGAACCGATCGGGGCCTTGATCGGGTGCTGCCTGTTCGTCGTCACCGGCGCGCTCTGCACCTACTTCTGCAGCCCGAGGTTGCTGCTCGCGCATCTGATCTGGTGTGTGGGCTTGATCGTCGTCATCACCATTCGTGCATGCCTGTCCGTCGAAGAAGACCTTGCGACGATCCTCGCCGCGGGTCTCGTCGTCCTGGCCGTCAACGGTGCGATCCCGTTGTTCGCGCACATCGCGTGGACCGCGATCGGCCGTGACGCGCGGCGGTCCCTCGTCGACCCGCTCACCGGCCTGCTCAACCGCCGGGGCCTCGAGGACGCGGCCGAGGAACTCGTCTCGTTCAGTCAGGAACTCGGGCAGTGTCTCGTCGTTCTCGTGATCGACATCGACCGCTTCAAGCAGGTGAACGACTACTTCGGCCACGACACGGGAGACCGCGTCATCGTCACGGTGTCGGACCGTCTGGCCGCGCTCTTCGACCCGGACGGCCTCGTCGCGCGGACGGGAGGGGAGGAATTCGTCGTCGTGTTCCGCGCGCCGTACGAGACCACTCATGCTCGCATAGGTCAGGTGGGCCACGCTCTGTACCGGCGCGACGATCAGGTTCCCGTCACCGTCAGCGTCGGCGCTGCCATCATCGCTCGACCCGGCGAGATCTGGGGCGGGGAAACATCGGTGGTCACCCGGGCCACCCGCGCCGCGGACTCGATGATGTACCAGGCCAAGTACGACGGCGGAAACCGCACCGCGTCGACATTTCTCTGACGACGCGATGCGGTTCGGTTTCATCCGGCGATCAGCCGCCGGTCACAGGTCCGTTCCACACGCACGGGATGGCACTGGCCGGCGTGCCTTCCGGATCGAGCGCGTTCTTGATGATGCCGATTGCCCTCGGGGACACCGAGATCGACAGGTGGTCCGAGAAGTCGACGCCGCAACCGTCCTGGAGCAGAACATTGTTGACGGTGGCGCCTTCACCGGCGGTGAGGAACGTCGTCTTGTACGGAGTCACGACCTCGTCGAAGCGAGTTCCGATGACCGTGTAGTCGATGCCGGGCTCGGTGTCGCCGCCCGCGTCGAGCGCCTTGACGAGCGGTGAGTCGATCACCTGATCGGAAGCCGCGGGCCCGGCGATGGCGCCCACGAGACCGAGCACGTTCAGTCCGAGGTTGTTGATCGTCCGGCCCAACGAGCCGATGCCGACGAGAGTGGTTCCGTGATTGGATCCGGCGACACTGACGACCGTGCCGACCTTGTTCTGGCTCGGGTCGGCCGGGTTGGCTCCGCCTTCGAATCGAAGGTACTGCCTGGTCACCAGACCACCCTGCGAGTGACCGACGATGTCGACCTTGTCCGCCCCGGTGCGAGCAAGGACCGCGTCGACATACGTGGCGATTTCCTTGGCACTCTCGGCGACAGGGCCGGTACCACGGATGGACTTGACGTGTCCGAGTCCGCTCGAATCGGTGTCACCGTAGTTCAACGCGAACACGCAGTGACCCGCTTCCTTCAACGCCGGCGACAGACGCGCGAAGTTGTTGTACGCGTTCTCCCACGTACCGTGAAGCAGGACAACGGGATTCGGGTGGGCCTCGGTCGGCTTGCAGTTCCAGTCGTTGGCGCCCTGCGGTGCCACGTCAGGATGGACGATGTTGTAGAGGAACCCGGCGATGAAGTTCTTCTGAACCGGGCCGTAGCCGACGGTTTCGCTCTCCGGATCGTAGGTGGATCGTGCCTCGGACGGCACCTCGGAGATGTCCGGGCGCTCGATTCCCTGTTCCTCGGCCTTGGGGCGCTCCTCCTCGCTACCCTCCGGAGGAACGACCTCTGTCCCGTCCTCGGTGACGACGGCCGGCGGCGCCGGTTCCTCGGCGGGTTGCGCCGACGCGACGGACATGCCCGCGCACATGATCGCGGCCGACAGCGCTGCAACGGACGCGGTAGTTCGGGACATGTTTCCAGCTCGGACTCTTCTGATCGACATTCTTCGTCTGCTCTCTACTGACGGCATCACGCGAAAGTTGCCGTGGCTGCACCGATTACGACACGAATCAGCGAGATCTCGAAAAATCCCGTGAAACGTCTCGGGGTCGAACCAGGTAAGTACGCAGCATGAACGGCCCCCCGGACCTCAACCCCCCTGTGGCACAACGTCGATGCTGTCCGCTGAACCTCGCCACACAGTAGAGCGCAACGACGAGCGCGCGGAAGTCATTGCGCGACTTTCGGGACATCCACGCTTCGTGCCGATCTCCGGTTGGGGTCGGTCACAAGGTCGCGTGCGTCAGCGCCGACCGCCGGGGATATCGTGAGCCGAGTGAACGTTCTCCGACAGGCTCGTCCCGACGGCTTCGTCCTCGGCATCTTCGCCGTGGCCGGGCTCGCCAGCATCTTTCCGGCCACCGGCACGGCAGAGACCGTCCTCGGATGGGCGACGAAGATCGCGATCGGCCTCCTGTTCCTCCTCTACGGCGCACGACTGTCCCCGCAGGAGGCGTGGGAAGGCGTCAAGCACTGGCGGCTGCATTCGGTCGTACTCGCGATGACGTACGTGATCTTTCCGTTGATCGGGCTCGCGCTGCGGATCCTAGAACCGACCGTCCTGACGCAGGACCTCTACACCGGCATCCTGTTCCTCTGTCTCGTGCCGTCGACGGTGCAGTCGTCGATCGCGTTCACGTCCATCGCGAAGGGCAACGTCGCCGGTGCCGTCGTCAGCGCGTCGTTCTCGAACATCGTCGGCGTCTTCGTGACACCACTGCTCGTGATCCTGCTCATGAACACGTCGGGCGATGCCCACGTCGATGCGTCGTCGATTCTCGACATCGTCGCCCAGCTGCTGATTCCGTTCCTCGTCGGCCAGCTGATCCGGCCGCTCGTGACCGGTTGGCTGTCACGACACTCCAAGCCCACGAAGATCGTCGACCGAGGTTCGATCCTTCTCGTCGTGTACGCCGCATTCAGCGAGAGCATGAACCAGCACGTCTGGTCGTCGGTCTCGGTGTGGCGCATCGTGGCAGTCGTCGCCACCTGCATCGTGCTTCTCGCGATCGTCCTCGCACTCACCTCCGTCATCGGCCGCGCGCTCGGATTCACCCGCGCCGACCGCATCGTCCTGGTGTTCTGCGGCTCCAAGAAGAGCCTGGCCAGCGGTCTGCCGATGGCGTCGGTTCTGTTCGCGGGCCAACCCGTCGGCCTGATCGTGTTGCCGCTGCTGCTGTTCCATCAGATCCAGCTCATGGTGTGCGCGGTCCTGGCCCAGCGCTACGCGCGCGCTTCGCCTGTCGAGGGTGATGCGAAGCCCGCTCCGCGGGGTTAGCGTCAGGTCACACCCCTATGACTTGGAGGACGACGTGGCCCGTAAGAAGCATCCGAACGGCGTGATCTCGGCGGCCTACACCGGCAGGCTCGCCACGAATCCGGTACCCGCGCTCCGACTTCCGGACGAGCAACTCGACCCCGACGCCGCGTACCGATTCATCCACGACGAACTGATGCTCGACGGCTCCTCCCGACTCAATCTGGCCACCTTCGTCACCACCTGGATGGATCCGCAGGCCGAGATGTTGATGGCCGAGACGTTCGACAAGAACATGATCGACAAGGACGAATACCCGGCGACGGCGTCGATCGAGGAACGCTGCGTCAACATGGTCGCGGACCTGTTCCATGCGCCGGGACTCGACCCGGAGGATCCGTCGTCGGCGACGGGTGTGTCGACGATTGGTTCGAGCGAAGCGGTCATGTTGGCGGGTCTCGCGTTGAAGTGGCGTTGGCGTGCACAGGTTTCCGACGGCTCCAGACCGAACCTCGTGCTGGGGAGCAACGTTCAGGTCGTATGGGAGAAGTTCTGCCGATACTTCGACGTCGAGCCGAAGTATCTGCCGATGGAGCCCGGTCGCTACGTCATCACGCCGGAGCAGGTGCGAGAAGCCGTCGACGAGAACACGATCGGCGTCGTCGCCATCCTCGGAACCACGTTCACCGGCGAGCTCGAACCGGTGTCGGAGATCTGCGACGTCCTCGACACCATCGCGGCGAACGGGGGACCGGACGTTCCCGTCCACGTCGACGCTGCCAGCGGAGGTTTCGTCGTCCCGTTCCTCCACCCGCACCTCGAGTGGGACTTCCGGCTGCCGCGCGTGAAGTCGATCAACGCAAGCGGGCACAAGTACGGATTGGTCTATCCCGGAATCGGTTTCGCCGTCTGGCGCACGAAAGAGGACTTGCCCGAGGACCTCGTGTTCCGCGTCAACTACCTCGGTGGCGACATGCCGACCTTCACGTTGAACTTCTCACGCCCGGGCAATCAGGTCGTCGGGCAGTACTACAACTTCCTCCGTCCCGGCCGGCCCGGCTACACCGACATCATGAAAGCGTTGCGCGACACCGCCGTTCGGGTCAGTGCGCACCTGGCTGCGCATCCTGACTTCGTCGTCGTCACCGACGGTAGTGCCATCCCGGTCATCGCGTTCACGCTCACCGGCGAGCACCCGTACACCGTCTTCGACATCTCCCACGAACTTCGAGCCCGCGGATGGCAGGTGCCCGCCTACACGATGCCGGACGACGCGACCGACGTCGCCGTGCTTCGTATCGTCGTGCGTGAGGGTTTCAGCGCGGATCTGGGCCGGTTACTGTGCATCGCGATCGACGAGGTGATCGAGCAGCTCAATGCGTCGGCCGCGGGCGAAGGACACTCGACCGCAACGCATTTCGCCCATTAGTGCGGCTTCGCACTAGTTACGTTCCACGTCGATCGGATGCGACGCCAGCATCGCCAACGGCATCGGCTGGCGTCGCAACACGTGGGCCCACAGGTCGATCTTCGGCGGGCCGATGACGTCGGACGCCAGCGCGGAGACCACCATCCAGTCGTCGCGGGCGAGTTCACCGTCGAGCTGGCCCATCGTCCACCCCGAGTAGCCGGCGAACACGCGCACGCCCTCGACGAGCGGGGCTATGTCCGACGGGTCGGAGTCCAGATCGACCATGACGACTCGGCCGTCGACCCGCCGGAGGCCGGCGACACCCTCGACGTCGACGCCCGTCCGCACGACGCCGAGACACAACGCCGAATCCCGTTTCACCGGTCCGCCGACGTAGAGTGCCTGCGGTCGCGCCGCCAGTTCGCTCCACTGCGGGAGCACGTCGTGCACGGCCGTCTCGCTCGGACGATTGATCACGACGCCGAGACTGCCCGCGTCGTTGTGTTCGATGACGTAGACGACGGTGCGCCGGAACGTCGGCTCGACGAGCTCGATCGAACTGACGAGCAAGCTACCGGGACGCACCGCTTCGTCGACCGACGCAGCGTGGTTCTCTGCCGTCTGGTCCTCGGGTTCCTCCGCATGTGTAGCCATGGAGACATTGTGGCACCGCCGACCACCCGATGTACCGCAAGGAATGCCGGAAAGTTTCGTCGCGTCAGGACAGCCCGACAAGCCCCGCCAGCAGCGCGAGTTGATGCTCGAACAACAGCTCACGATCCACGAAATTCGCCGATCCGTACTGGTCGAACACGTCGAAGCTCACCGCGCCGAAGAGCGACGCCCACACCAGAACGCCACCGGCGAGGGCCGCGTCGGACATCTCCGTTCCCATTTCGTTACGAACCGTCGCGAAGTCGTCGTGCAAAGACTCGAGCGGGACCGGAGACGGGGGCGTCGACAACCGGCCGTCGCGATCCGCCTGGTCGAAGACCTGCACGAGCTTCACGATGACGCGTATGCCCGGTCCGGTCGTCTGCTCGGCCGGCGCGTGATAGCCGGGAACAGGGCTGCCGAACAACAGCGCGTACGACGCGGGTTCTCGCCTCGCCCAGGCACGGACAGCCCGGCCGAGCGTCAGGAATTTCTCCATCGAGTCGTCGACCGCATCCACCGCAGCGTCCACCTCGTCACCGAGCTCGTTGTAGGCGTCGACGACAAGAAGGGTGAGCAGTTCGTCGCGGCTCTTGACGTACCGGTAGACCGCGGACGACACGACCCCGAGATCTCGTGCGACGGCGCGCAACGACAGCGCAGCAGCCCCGTCGGCGGCCAGGTGCTGACGGCCGATTCGGGTGATGTCGGCAAGCGTCTGCGCGCGAGCTCGTTCGCGGGGGGTAGTCGGCATGGCTCACACAATAGCGAGCAGTGCTCTCCGGCTGTTCGGTCGATTCCGAATGAGAGCAGTGCTCTTGCTTTCTGCGGCGGGCGGGTGCACACTCGAAGTACAAACAGAGAGCAGTGCTCACACTTGAAGGAGAGATCATGAACCAGCTACACGTCGTCACCGGTGCAGGGCCCGTCGGATGGACCGTCGCCGAACAGCTCGCCGAGCGAGGTCACCGCGTCCGAGTGCTCACCCGTTCCGGTTCGGGCCCCGACCACCCGTCGATCGAGAAGCGACGCGTCGACATCGAAACCGACGATCTCCGTGGTCATTTCGAGAACGCGACGGCGATCTACCACTGCACTCACGTCGCGTACGAGGACAAGGTCTGGCGCGCAAAGCTTCCCACCATGGAACGGCGCGTGCTCGACGCAGCTGCCGGCACCGTCGTCGTGTTCCCGGAGAGTCTCTACTCCTACGGTTACATCGACGGCCCGATTCGTGAGGACTCGCCGCGCGTCGCCACCCACCGCAAGCTCGGCGTCCGCACCGAATTGCTCGCCGCCCGCGATGCGCACGCGACACCGACGGTCAGCGTCGCCGCCTCGGATTTCTACGGGCCGCGCGTCCTGTCGGCACACATGGGCGATCGCGTGGTACCGAAAGTATTGTCGCACAGCACTGTTCGAGTGATCGCCGACGCCGATCTGCCACACTCGTTCACGTACGTGCCCGACTTCGCCGTCGCGATGATCGAGGCAGCAGCCACCCCGTCGCCGTGGAACACCTTCTTGCACGCGCCGACCGCCCCCGCCGTCACGCAGCGCCAGATGATCGAGGCCTTCGCGCGGGCAGCACACGCTCCGACACCGAAAGTCGGAACCATCCCGGCGTGGATGATGAAGTCGCTCGGCGTCGTGTCCGATCCGATCAAGGAGCTCGGCGACACGTTGTATCAGTTCGAGCACCCATACGTGCTCGACAGCTCGGCGAGCGAGAAGATGCTCGGGCTACGTCCGACACCGCTGTCCGACGGTGCCGCTGCCACCGTCGCCTGGTGGAAGGACAAGGAGCTGGCACAGGCGTCGTAGGTAACTGGGGCTACAGTCCTGTAAGTGAGCGACGAGACCTTCCTGGCGCGACTGCGCAATTCGCCCGGTGCAGGCAAGCTCACCGCGATCCGCTTCGCAGGGCAGTTCGGCGACGGCCTGTTCCAGGCGGCGCTCAGCGGAGCAATTCTGTTCAACCCCGAACGCGAATCGAATCCGGCGGCCATCGCCGCCGGATTCGCCGTTCTGTTGGTGCCGTACTCGATCATCGGGCCGTTCGCAGGCGCGATGCTCGACCGATGGGATCGGCGCGCAGTAGTGCTGTGGGCGAACGTGCTTCGCATGGTCCTGATCGCCGTCACCGCCACGGTTCTGTTCACCGGGGGCGGCGAGACCGCGCTGCTTCTCCTCGCGTTGACGACCGTCGGCCTCAGTCGGTTCGTTCTGGCCGGTGTGTCCGCGTCCCTGCCGCACGTCGTCCGAACATCGTGGCTCGTGCCGATGAATTCTCTTCTCGCGACCATCGGTTCGGGCTTCGCAGCCGCGGGAGCAGGAGCGGCCGTCGGGATCATCGGGTACATCGGCGCCGGTGACACCGGATCGGGTGTCGCCGTGGCAGTCTCGGCCGTCGGATCGATCGTCGGATCGGTTGCCGCGGCACGTTTTCCGCGCCAATCGCTGGGTCCTGCAACCATTCCCGACGACGGAACATCACGTGCATTCGCGGACATCGCAGCCGGATTGAAGTCCGGTGCCGTCGCGGTATGGAAGTCGCCGACGGTCACCGCCGCGATGATGGGCATCGGCACCCACCGCATCGTGTTCGGCGTCGACACTCTCGTCATGGTGTTGATCCTGCGCGAAGCGACGTCGAGCTCATTGCCCGGCGGGTTGGCCGGCTTCGGCATCGCCGTCGGAGCGACGGCTGCGGGCATGCTGATCGCGGCAGTTCTGACGCCCTTCCTGCTGCCGAAGTTCGGTCGCGTCCGATCGATCATCGGCGCACTCGCACTGGCCGCCGTCGTACAGGTGACATTCATCGACGGGCTCACGCAGACGAGTCTGCTCATCGGCGCGTTCCTGCTCGGCATCGCAGGCCAGACCATCAAGCTCACGGGCGACGCGTCGATGCAGACCGAGATCGACGACGACCATCGCGGGCGCGTGTTCGCATTGCAGGACACCGTCTTCAACATCTTCTTCGTCGCGGCGCTCGCCGTCGCCGCGTTCGTCGTCGGCCCGTCGACGACGGATCTCGCGGGTGAGGCATCCGCACACGCCGTCGTGCTCGGCGGTGGTGTCGTCTATCTGCTGGGATTGGCGGCGGTGGTGATGCGGCTCCGCCGCACGTGAGTGCGAATGTATAGAGGGCTATACATAAACACTCACGAGCGCGAAGCGCTTTTCCACCACGCCAACAACTCTCGCTCCGCTTCCTCGCGGGGGAGCGGCCCCCGATCGAGCCGAAGGTCCTTCAAGAACTTCCACGCCTTGCCGACCTCGGGCCCCGCGGGGATGCCGAGCAGTTCCATGATCGCGTTGCCGTCGAGATCCGGTCGCACACGGGCGAGGTCCTCCTGCGCGGCGATCGCCGCGATTCGCTCTTCGAGGTCGTCGTACGTGGCCTGCAGTGCCGCTGCTCGACGCTTGTTCCTCGTCGTGCTGTCCGCGCGAACGAGCTTGTGCAACTTGGGAAGTAGCTCGCCGGCATCGGTGACGTAGCGCCGCACTGCCGAGTCGGTCCACTGGCCCTTGCCGTAGCCGTGGAAACGCAGGTGCAGGAAGACGAGCTGCGAGACGTCGTCGATCATCCTCTTCGAGTACTTGAGCGCTCGCATACGCTTCTTGACCATCTTGGAGCCGACGACCTCGTGATGATGGAAGCTGACGCCGCCGCCCGGTTCGTGACGTCGGGTGTCGGGCTTGCCGATGTCGTGAAGCAGTGCAGCCCAACGCAATACGAGATCGGGGTCGCCGTCCTCGAGGTCGATGGCCTGCTTCAGCACCGTCAGCGAATGCCAGTAGACGTCCTTGTGCTGGTGATGCTCGTCGATCTCGAGCTTCATCGCGGGCACCTCGGGCAGGACGTAGCCGGCGAGCCCGGTCTCGCACATGACGTCGATTCCCTCGACGGGGTACTCACCGAGGATCAGCTTGTCGAGCTCCACCTGCACACGCTCGGCCGTGATGCGTTCGATCTGGCCGGCCATCTCGGTGATCGCGGCGTGTACGCGAGGCATCAGCGCGAAACCGAGCTGCGAGACGAACCGCGCGCCACGCAGCATGCGGAGTGGGTCGTCACCGAAGGACTTCTCCGGCGACGACGGCGTATCCAGCAGTCCTTCGAGCAACGCGTCCATGCCGCCGAGGGGGTCGACGAACTCCTGGGTGCCGTCGGCGCCGATCCGAACGGCCATCGCGTTGACGGTGAAGTCGCGTCGCACGAGATCTTCCTCGAGGCTCTTCCCGTACTCGACCTCCGGGTTGCGCGAGACCTGGTCGTACGAATCGGTGCGGAACGTCGTGATCTCGATCAGCTGGTCGTTCTTGGCGGCACTGATCGTCCCGAACGCGATCCCGGTGTCCCACTGATTGTCGGCCCAACCGGTCAGCAACTTCTGGACGACCTCGGGTCGTGCGTCCGTGGTGAAGTCGAGGTCTCCGGACAACCGCCCCAGAACCGCGTCGCGAACGCTCCCGCCGACGAGGTACAGATCGTGTCCCTCGGCGGCGAACCGGGCGGCCAGAGGGGTCAAGAGGTCGGACAATCCGGACAGCGTCTCGCGGGCCGACGTCAGCAGGCGCTCGCGGCGGTCCGCGTCCGAACCGGCACCCGAGGGCGCATCGGAGTGTCGGGGGGACGGAGACTGTTCTGCCACGTGGATAGAGCCTAGGCGAGAGGTCGTGCGGCAGGACGGAGAGGGAGCAAAGGAAAGCCGTGGTTTCCCTCTAGTATTGATTGGGTGTCTGCTGGCGAACGTGCGAACAGGAGCCGCCGCAACCCGCGGCGGCGGCCCGCACGTGCCGACGGCGACAAGCCCAAACTCAGAACCGTGCGTGAGACGTCGGCAGGCGGCCTGGTCGTCGACGGTCTCGACGGCCCTCCGTCCCAGCGTTGCGCCGCTCTCATCGGCCGCACCGACCGTCGTGGACGGTTGTTGTGGTCGCTGCCGAAGGGCCATATCGAGCAGGGCGAGACCGCGGAACAGACCGCGATGCGCGAGGTCGCCGAGGAGACCGGCATCCGCGGAGATGTGCTCGCTTCGCTGGGCAGCATCGACTACTGGTTCGTCACCGAGGGCCGTCGCGTCCACAAGACCGTCCACCACTACCTTCTGCGCTTTCTCGGCGGCGAGCTGTCCGACGAGGACGTCGAGGTCACCGAGGTGGCGTGGGTTCCGCTGAGCGAACTGTCGTCGAAGCTCGCGTACGCGGACGAACGTAAACTGGCCGCGATCGCCAGCCAACTGATCGAGGGCATGAGCAACCCGGATCCCGAGACGCCCGTCGGCAGGGAGTGAGAAGTGCGGTTGCCACGGGTCACTGCGGCTGCATTGACCGCAGTCCTCCTTGCGTCGGCGCCCTCGCTGGCTCTGGCGCAGGAGCCGGACGGGTCCGATTCGAGCATCCCGTCGTCGAGCACCGAGGTCACCTATCAGTCCGCCGACAGCGACCTTCCCGAGACGACGCGCGGCAATCAGTTCCTGGAGCTGTCGATCGACACGGTCGCGCCCGGAACCGTGACCACCAGCAGCGAACCGTTCGTGACCGTGCGTGCCACCGTCACGAACACCGGTGACCGACGCGTCGACGACATCAGCGTGCGCATGCAGGGCGCCGACGCCGTCGATCAGCCGTCGGAACTGCGCACGTCCCTGTCGCGCGATCAGGAGCAATACCCGTACGCGGGCGAGTTCCAGACGGTCACCGACAGCCTCGAGCGAGGCGCGAGCACGCAGTTCACCGTCTCGATGCCACTGCGCAGCACGACGAACCCGTCGCTGAACATCGATCGCCCCGGCGTCTACCCGCTGCTGCTCAACGTCAACGGCACCCCGGAGTACGGCGGAACAGCGCGACTCGACGACGCCCGGTTCCTACTGCCCGTCACCGGCGTACCGCGCGACCCGTCGGATCCGACGTCGGTGCCCTTGCCGCCGAGCACGACGGATCCCGTCGCGACGACGATCCTCTGGCCCCTCGCCGACAAACCACGGCTGGCCGCAGGAAACCCGGGGACCATCGAGGACAAGATCAGGCTCGTCGACGACGACCTCGCCGGCGAACTCGCGACGGGCGGCCGGCTCGACGAACTGCTCCAAGCCGTCGAATTCACGACGACCGATCAACTCGATCCGGAGAATCGACTCACCGACAGCATGTGTCTGGCGATCGACCCCGACCTGCTCGTCACCGTCGCCAACATGCAGCGCGGCTATCTGGTCGTCGACGATCCGGCGAACCCGTCCGGCCCCGCGCGCGACGGAACCGGCAGCGACGCCGCCGCAGCGTGGCTGTCCCGCCTGCAGACCCTCGCCGACTCGATGTGCGTCACCGCGGTCCCGTTCGCGCAGGTCGACCTCGACGCGATCGGCAACGTCGGCGACGCCACCCTGGCGGCGAGCGCCCTCGAGTCGCCGTCGGACATCGTCGATTCGATCCTGGGCGTGACGTCGGTGCGCGATGTCGTGTGGAGCGCGTCGGGACAGCTGGGTGCGCCTGCGGCCGCGGCCCTGCGCTCGACCGGCCCGACCACCGCGCTGCTCGCCGACAACAGCATCGCGCCTGCCGCAGCGGGAGGCGTCGCCGCTGTCGCAGGGGGCAGTACCGTCGACGCCCCACTGAACACGACGGTGTTCGACTCGGCGTCGGCCACCGCGCTCGCCGGAGTCGGTGAGGTGCCGTCGACCCCCGATTTCACACCCGAAGACCAGCGCTACGACCTGTCCGGGGATTCCCGCGCCGCCCGACTGCAGGATGCCGTCGGTGCGATGTTCTATCACGCGCTCGAGGAACCCGACGGTTCCCCGCGGGCCGTGACGATCGCCCCGCCGCAGTACTGGACCGCAGGCGGCGACGAGCCGACGACGATTCTGTCGTCCGTGTCGTCGATGCTGCGGTCGGGTCTCGCGACGCCGCGGCCCCTGCCCAGTCTGGTCGCCGAGGCACCGACGGGGATGCCCGTCGAGACCAGGACGGTGCCGCAGGTGGACCGCGACACGAACCTCGAAGACCGCGTGCGCGCGCAGAGTGCGCGCATCGAATCGCTTCGTGCGTCCGTCGTCGAGGATCCGCAGTCGGCCCTGACCCCGCGGCTGTTCACCGCACCGCTGCGTGAGGACCTACTGCGCGCACTCACGACCGCGGGCAGCGACACGGACCCCGAATACGCAGCCGCGATGTCGCGGACCCGGATGGATGCGTCCGAAACGTCGCTGGACCGCATGTTCGGAGCAGTGACGGTCGTCGCACCCGGCGGCGTCTACACGCTGGCATCGGAGCAGAGTCCGCTGCTGCTCGTCGCACGCAACGACCTCCCCGTACCCGTCAACGTGCGGCTGAAGGTCGACGCACCAGCGGAAATGACGATCTCCGACGTCGGCGCAACGGCTCTTCCCGCGCGCGGGAGCCGCACGATCACCGTGCCCGCGCAGGTCGACGACTCCCGCAATCTGTCGGTCGACTTCGCGTTGACGACGCTCGACGGGCAACAATTGGGCGAGGCAACCACTGTGTCCGTACGGTCGAATGCGTACGGACAGGCTCTCGCGATCATCACCGCCTGCGCTGGAATCCTTCTGCTGTTGCTCGCAGGGCGCCGACTGTGGCACAGGTTCAGGGGGCAACCCGACCCGGCCGACGAAGGGTACGAACGACCATGACCGGGAACATCCCGTACGAAGGGGACGTCCCGCGCCCACGGCTGCCCGCAGCACAGGTATTCCGTCGCACGGCACCGCCTCGGCAGGCGCCGTGGGAACGCGAACCCGTCCGTGAGATGCGCAGCTACCCGGCACCGCCGTCGCCCGACGGCGGACCCGCCCCGGACAATTCCGTCACGCAGCTGATCCCGCGGTTCCGGGACGAGGATTTCGCGCCGGTCACGACCGCTCCGGTTCCGGAACCCGAGAAGCCCGAGCCCAAGCCGCAGAAGAGCTTGCTGGCGTCGACGGGATCGATCGCCGTCGCGACGCTCGTCAGCCGCATCACCGGATTCTTCAAGCAGATCGTCATGCTGGCGATCCTCGGCGGCGCGATCGCCAGTTCGTTCACCGCGGCGACGATCCTGCCGAACATGATCTCCGAGCTCGTCCTCGGCGCCGTGCTCACCGCCATCGTCGTTCCGGTCCTGGTCAGGGCCGAGATGGAGGATCCCGACGGCGGTACGTCGTTCATTCGTCGGCTGTTCACCGTCGCGTTCACGATGTTGTTCGTCGTCGCCGTCATCGCCACGATCGGCGCACCGCTCCTGAGCACCATGCTGATCAAGGACGACGCCAAGGTCAGCAACGAGCTGACGACCGCGCTGTCCTATCTACTGTTGCCCGCGATCCTGTTCTACGGCCTGTCCGGCCTGCTCACGGCCGTTCTGAACACGCGTCAGAACTTCCGTCCCGGCGCGTGGGCGCCGGTGTGGAACAACCTGGTGGTCCTGGGCATCTTCTCCCTCTATTTCTTCGTTCCCGGCGAGATCACGCTCGATCCCGTCGAGATGAGTGATCCGCACGTGCTGATCCTCGGTCTCGGAGTCACGGCCGGTGTCGTGACGCAGGTAGCCGCGCTGATTCCGGCACTGAAGCGGGAGAAGGTCGACCTCCGGCCGTTGTGGGGGTTCGACGCCCGCCTCAAGGCGTTCGGTGGGATGGCCGCGGCGATCATCCTGTACGTCGTCATCAGCCAGATCGGACTGATCTACGCGACGAACATCTCGTCTGGTGCCGACGCCTCGGGCCCCGCGATCTACTCGCAGGCCTGGATTCTTCTCCAACTGCCGTACGGCATCCTCGGCGTCACCGTGTTGACGGCCATCATGCCGCGCCTCAGCCGTAACGCAGCCGAGGGCAACGACCCTGCCGTCGTCGACGATCTGTCGGTCGCGACGCGGCTCACGCTCGTCGCGCTCGTTCCGATCGTGGTGTTCCTGACGTTCGCCGGGCCATGGGTGGGCGAGGCACTCTTCGGCTTCGGGAATTTCGCCGACGACGCCCCCCGCCTCGGTGAAGCCGTCAGCTGGTCTGCCTTCACGCTGATTCCGTACGCACTCGTCCTCATCCACCTGCGCGTGTTCTACGCCCGCGAACAGGCCTGGACGCCGACGTGGATCATCCTCGGCATCACCGGCGTCAAGATCGCGCTGTCCGCTCTCGCCCCGGTCATCGCTTCGGACGACGAGCAGGTCGTGCTCTGGCTCGGTGTCGCCAACGGTCTCGGTTTCGTGGTCGGTGCCTGCATCGGTGGCTTCCTGCTGCACCGCAGCCTCGGCGATCTGCGCATGATCAACGTGGGCAAGACCATCTGGATGGTCCTGATGGCGTCCGCCGCCGGTGGAACGGCCATGCTTGCCATCGACCGAGTCGCCGACCTGGGCGGACTCACCGAGCCCCTGGGCATGATCGGCGCGATGCTGCGGGTCGGTATCTGCGCGGTTCTCATGCTCGGCATCACCTTCGGCATCCTGTGGTTCGGCCGCATACCCGAGGTGCTCGCGGTGACCGTCGCTGTCGGACGCGTCGTGCGGAAACTGCGCGGGCGACCCGCCGAGAGCGCGACGAACCCCGTGCCTGCGACGCCCGAAACTACCGATTCGATACCGGTCGTTCGCTCTACCCCTGCAAGGGGCGCTGCGGAGCAGGGACTCCCGTACCCTGGACCCCGGCGGACCGGGCCGCAGACTTCTGCAGGTCAGCCCTACGGGAGCAGACAGGCAGCACAACTCGGGGTAGAAGCGCGCGAAGGAGAGAGAGTGACGGACGACGAAGTGGCTGGGGGGCCGGCCGAGTCCACTGCCGACGGCACGGACCAGAAGACCGGAGGAGTCGAGGTGGACGAGCGCGCGAAGGCCGCATCCACCCAGGCCACACCGACGGCGTCGTCACCCGACAAGAAGAAGACATCCGGCGACGCGGCTGCTCCGGCACCCGACGCCGACAAAACGGCCGAGGTAAAGGCCGTCCCTGCGACCGACGCGTCCACCACGGGCAAGACGGCTTCGGTGGACACAGCTCGAGCGGCACAGGTCGAACCCGAGGACTCGGCGGACGAGAAGGACGCCGACGCGGGCAAGAACGCTACGGAACCGCCTGCCACCGTGCGAGCACCTGCCGTCGAAGGTCGGCCCGAGTCGCAGCCCGAGCCGACGCGTGCGCTGCGCGGACCGAAGCTCATTCCCGGCGCCTCGGTCGCCGGCGGTCGCTACCGTCTGCTCGCCCCGCACGGCGGTGGACGCGGACTGAAGTTCTGGCAGGCGCACGACGTCAAACTCGACCGCGAAGTCGCGCTGACCTTCGTCGACGCCGACCAGCAGGCGACGTCGGTGTCTCCCGACCGGCCCGAGGGCCCGCAGGCGATCCTGTCGCGGACGCTGCGTCTCGGCCGTATCAACTCTCCCGGTCTCGCCCGAGTGCTCGACGTCGTCCGCGGCAGCTCGGGTGGCATCGTCGTCGCCGAATGGACGCCGGGACGCTCACTGCGAGAAATGGCCGACACCGTACCGTCGCCGACGGGAGCAGCACGCGCCATCAAGGCGCTCGCGGCAGCAGCCGAAGCTGCACACCGCAGCGGTGGCGCGCTGTCCATCGATCACCCCGATCGCGTGCGCATCAGCACCAGCGGAAACGCGGTGCTCGCGTTCCCGGCAACGCTCGCCGACGCCGAACCCGCGTCGGACGTGCGCGGACTCGGCGCGATGCTCTACGCGCTCATCACCGCGCGCTGGCCACTGGCCGACGCGTCGGACCGTCCCGGTGCGCCGCCGCGTGCCGTCGGAGGTATGAAGCCCGCCGATCGCGATTCTGGCGGCAATGCCGTCGAGCCGCGTCGTATTCGCTCCGACGTGCCGTTCGAGATCTCGGCCGTCGCGACACGCGCACTCGAGCAGAACAGCGGAATCCGCACGGCTGCGACGGTTCAGCACGTGCTCGACCAGGCGGCCGTCGTCAACGACAAGACCGACCTCATGCCTGCGCTGCGGCTCGGCCAGCGGCCCGCGGGTGCGTCGGGACATTCGTTGGCGGACCCGGAGGAAATCGCGGCTCAGCAACTGCGGTCCAAGCGCACCAACATCGCGTTGGTCGTGCTGGGTGTGCTCACCGTCGTCGTGCTCGGGTTCGCCGGATACTGGTTGTTCACGTTCCTTGCAGGCGGTAGCTCCGACGAGCCGCTGACCGAGCAGGACTTCGGACTGACCACCAGCGTGCCCGCCCCTGCTGCACCGGGCGCTGCCGAAGCGCAGGCACCGGCCGCAGCACCCGTCACGATCGATTCGGTCGAGGTCTTCTCGCCGCAGGGCAGTGCCGACAGCGCTGCCACGGCTCAGAACGCGATCGACGGCGACCCGTCGACCGTGTGGCAGACGGACGCGTACTTCCAGCCGTTCCCGTCGCTGAAGAACGGCGTGGGCCTGCTGGCGACGCTGCCGTCGTCCGAGGTGTTGACCAGTGCATTCGTCAACTCACCGTCTGCTGGAACGGTCGTCGAGATCCGCTCTGCGCCCAGCGACTCGCCCAGCTTGAGCGACACCACCGTGATCGGGCAGGCCACGCTCGGACAGGGCGTCACGGACATTCCGCTCACCGCAACCGAACCCACCGACCACGTGCTGTTGTGGATCACCGGGTTGAGCACCGAGAACGGTCGCAACCAGTCCTCGATCGCCGACTTCGGCTTCACCGGCCGAAGCTGACACTTTCCCCGCAGACGTTCGGTTTCACCTACGCAAAGAGGTGAAATCGAACGTTTCGTACTGTTCGGTCTTCATGGCCTAGGCTCTCCCCAATGCGGTAACACGGGGGGAGCCGTTTTCGTATGGGGATTTTCGGGATCAAGGGGGAAGCCGGGGGGCTTCTCGGGGGCCGATCCGACGTCGAACTGCTGAACGCGCACGTCCAGGGTGACCCCGACGCGTTCGCAGCGCTCGTTCATCGGCACCACGAGCATCTGTGGATGACTGCGCGACGCACCAGCTACACCAACGAGGATGCCGCCGACGCGCTTCAGGAGGCGCTGCTGTCGGCGCACCGCACGGCCGGCTCGTTCCGAGCGGACGCCGCAGTGCGGAGCTGGATGCACAAGATCGTCGTCAATGCGTGTCTGGACCGGATTCGACGGAACCGGTCGCGACCGACCACACCGCTCGCCGACATCGATGTGCAGGAACCGCCCGATGCGCGCGACCGGATGTCCGACGTCGAGACTTCGATCGAGGTTCGCAGCGCCCTCATGTCACTCCCGCCGGAGCAGCGTGCCGCAGTCGTGGCCGTCGACATGGAGGGTTACTCGGTCGCGGACGCCGCTGCGATGCTCGGTGTTCCCACCGGAACCGTCAAGAGTCGCTGCGCGAGAGCGCGTCAGAAGCTGGCGGTGCAGCTGCGGTACTTGCAGGACGACGGGAACCGTTAGTCGACCCACCGCGTCTTACCCTGTGTAGGTACGTCTGCGCCGGGAGAGGAGACCGCAGTGACATCACGCGGTACCGAGCCACTACCCATGGCGCCCTACTCGGTCGAACTGCTCGCCGATCTCCATGCCGGCGTTCTGCCGGAGTCGGTCAGCACCAAGCTTTGGCCGCTCGTGGAAGCCGACGCCGATGCCCGGCGGATCTTGGCGTCGCTCGACGCGGTGTCGGCCCGGCTCCGCGCAGTCGGTGCCGATCTGGACGGTGGAGAGTCGATGCCACCCGACGTGGCCGAACGTATCGACCGGACGCTCGCCGGTGCCGGGAACGCGGGGTCGACAGGATCCTCGCGCGGACTTCCCCGTTCGGTCCGTCCCCTGCTGATCGCTGCGGCTGCGTCGATCGTGATCGCCGTCGCCACAACACTTTTCGTTCGTTCTGCGTCCACCTCGGAGCCCGACGTGGTCGCCCTACCGGGCGAGGAATCGGTCCTGACGCTACAGTCGTCCCTCATCGACGACTCCGTGGTGCAGTCGGTGATGGCCAACCGCGATCCGGTGCAGCTCGTCGAAGCCGGGCTTCTCCCGGATTGCTTGCAAGCCAACGGAATCGATCGCAACAGCGTCGTTCTGGGTGCCGCCGCCGTCGACATCGACGGAAGTGAGGGCACCATGCTCGTCCTCTCCCGTGGCCCCGACGCCGGTCTGACCGTCCTCGCAGTGGGTGCCGGTTGTGGTGTCGACGACCCACAGCCCCTGTTCCGTCGTGACCTGAGCTGAACGTCCCGCGATCCGCGCCTCGACCCGGCTGGGAACAACACCCTCTACCCTGGTGTTGTCATATCCGTCGGCGGCACGGCCCACCGGCTCAGCACTGAACGACTATCGGAAGGCCCGCATGACTACGCCCAAGGTTCACGATCTCATCATCGTCGGCTCGGGACCGGCCGGGTACACCGCTGGTGTGTACGCCGCCAGGGCCGAGTTGGAGCCGATCCTGTTCGAGGGCACACAGTTCGGCGGAGCTTTGATGACCACCACCGAGGTCGAGAACTTCCCCGGATTCCGCGACGGCATCATGGGCCCTGATCTGATGGAGCAGATGCGCGAGCAGGCCAAGAGGTTCGGCGCGGACATCCGCACCGAGGACGTCGAGGAATTGGACGTCACCGGCGAGATCAAGACCATTTCCGCCGGTGGTGAGACCTACCGAGCGCGCGCCGTCATCCTTGCGATGGGTGCAGCGGCTCGCTACCTCAGCATCCCCGGCGAGGAGAAGCTTCTCGGACGAGGCGTCAGTGCGTGTGCGACGTGTGACGGCTTCTTCTTCCGCGACCAGGACATCGCGGTCATCGGCGGCGGAGACTCGGCAATGGAGGAAGCGACGTTCCTGACGCGTTTCGCGCGCAGTGTCACCATCGTGCACCGCCGCAGCGAATTCCGAGCATCCCGCATCATGCTCGAGCGTGCGAAGAAGAACGAGAAGATTCGTTTCGTCACCGACACCAACGTCCTGGAGGTTCTCGGAGACACGTCGGTGACCGGTCTCACGCTCGAGAACGCGCTCACCGGCGAGAAGTCGACGCTCGACGTCACGGGGATGTTCGTCGCGATCGGTCACGACCCGCGCAGCGAACTGGTCAAGGGCCAGGTCGAGCTGGACGACGCCGGCTACGTCAAGGTTGCGTCGCCGACCTCCGCCACGTCCGTCGAAGGCGTCTTCGCGGCAGGCGACCTGGTGGATCACGTCTACCAGCAGGCCATCACGGCCGCAGGCACAGGCTGCACCGCCTCGATCGACGCCGAGCGGTGGCTCGCCGAGCAAGGTGACATCACCAGCAACACGCTCGAGCACGCCGACCAGCCTGTCGACGCTGTCAACGCCTGACCCAACGAAAACCCACGTTCGACCAACCGAGGAGACACCCGAGATGTCCGATGACAAGAAGACCGTCACCATCACCGACGCATCGTTCGTCGATGACGTCCTGACCAGCGAAAAGCCCGTCCTCGTCGATTTCTGGGCTACCTGGTGCGGTCCCTGCAAGATGGTTGCACCGGTCCTCGAAGAGATTGCTGCCGAGCACTCCGACAAGCTCACGATCGCGAAACTGGACATCGACGCCAACCCGCAGGCCGCTCGTGACTTCAAGGTCATGTCGATTCCCACGATGATCCTGTTCCAGGGCGGAAAGCCCGTGAAGCAGATCGTGGGCGCGAAGGGCAAGGCCGCCCTGCTCAAGGACCTCGACGCGGTGTTGTGACCCGTCGCCGAACGGCCTGGATTGCAGTTCGGCGAACACTTTCTGCGACAATCATTCGATGTGCCGACGCGTTCGTCGGCACATCGGCTACTGAATGAGGCATCGTGCCCTCCGGACGTCCCTCGAGATGTCGTCCGGAGGCGGATACTGTCTCCACGGCAGTCGACCTAATTTCGACGAGAGGTAATCAGGTATGCACCGACTCAGTCGCGGCGATTCAGGACCCGCCGTTGCGGAGGTACGGAGCACTCTCGTCTCCCTGGGATTTCTGCACGAGGACGCGGCGGCGCACTCGTCGGACCCGTTGCACTGGACCGCACCGGTGTCGGAGTTCGACGATGCGCTCGACAGCGCCGTCCGCGCGTTTCAGCAGCATCGCGGCCTCCTGGTCGACGGCGTCGTCGGACCGGCCACCTATCGCTTCCTGAAGGAGGCGTCGTACCGGCTCGGCGCCCGCACCCTCATCTATCAGCTGTCCGCCCCGCTGTACGGCGACGACGTCGCGACTCTGCAGACCCGGCTTCAAGACCTCGGTTTCTACAGCGAACGGGTCGACGGCTACTTCGGTCCCAAGACGCACGACGGGCTCTCGTCGTTCCAGCGTGAGATCGGCCTGTCGCCCGACGGCATCTGTGGCCCGGCGACCCTGCGGTCGCTCGACTTGCTGGGTGCTCGCGTCACCGGCGGATCACCACATGCGATCAGCGAAGAAGAACTGGTCCGGCAGTCCGGTCCGCAACTGACCGGCAAACGTATCGTCATCGATCCCGATCTGGGAGGCGCGGACACCGGACTGATCGTCGACGGCATGTTCGGTCGTATCAGCGAGGCCGAGATCCTGTGGGACGTCGCCAGTCGACTCGAAGGCCGTATGGCCGCAACGGGAATGGAAACCTTCCTCTCCCGTGCTCGCGGAACCAACCCCACAGTCGCCGAACGCGCCGAGACCTCGAACGCATTCAACGCCGATCTGATGATCTCGCTGAGATGTGCCTCGAGCTCCAGCCCTGCAGCCAACGGCGTCGCCAGCTTCCACTTCGGCAATTCGCACGGATCGACCTCGCTCATCGGGCAGGTGTTGACCGGTTACATCCAGCGTGAAATCGTTGCTCGCACACCACTTCTCGACTGCCGTAGCCACGGACGTACGTGGGATCTGTTGCGACTCACCAACATGCCGACGGTTCAGGTCGACATCGGATACCTCACCAACGCATCCGACGTCGAAGTACTCAGCGATCCTCGATCGCGTGACATCATCGCCGAAGCCATTCTCATCGCCGTGAAGCGTCTGTATCTGCTCGGGCAGGACGATCAGCCCACCGGCACATTCACTTTCGCCGAGTTGTTGGCCGAGGAGTTGGCTGCCGCCGAACGAGGCTGAGCACGATATAGACCGAGGGGCCGCAGGATTCACTCCTGCGGCCCCTCGGTCGTTCACGGGTTCCTATCCGACGCCGACCGGATCCTTGTGTTCGATATCGACCATCGTGAGGCTGGCCGCGAGCAGCAACCGCTCGAGGGCGCTCTCGACGTCCTGCTTCCACCCGTGATCGCGATCCAGCTCGAGCCGAAGCCGCGGATAACGATGATGAGGCGCGACGACGTCGAAGCCCATCTTCTCGAGGAAATCTGCGTCGATCATGCACACGGTGTCCGAACATGTCAGCTGCGATGTGGCCGTCGGTCCGGTCTTCGCATCGTCAGCAGTCTTGCGTATTCCGAACGCCTCGAGTGCGCGCACGCCTCGATTGACGAGGTCGGCAACGACGGCTTGCATCAGCGCGGCCGAGTGGTCCTCACGATCGACCTCGGACTCGACCCGAAGCGTCGTCAGCAAAACCGCATCGGCGCTGACGGGTGAGGTCGGGAACGCCGAAGCGCGGGGGACCACTCCGGGCGGGGCGTACAACGCACAACCGATGCTCTCTCCTCCGGTCGACAGCATCTGACCGCACGACCCCCACTCGAGCATGATCATCGACAGCCACGCTTCGTTCTCGAACTCGAGGTCGAGTGAGTCGGAACTGGGTGCGTCGACTCCTGGATCGAGCACCCAGAAGCGACACCGGCGAGTGTGCGCCGGTAGTTGATCGAACGAGTCGAGCGTGACCCCCGTGACGAACGACGACACTGCTTACCTCAGCCTCCAAGCACTGAATCCAGGCAATCGTGAGCGTCCGTTGCCGTTTACCCTCGTCAAGAATATGCGATCGCTCCGATTGCGACCGTCGTGGATCATGGAGGATCGGAAAGGTCTGTGCAACAACACTTTTCGATCCTCCTTCGTCGCTCGACGACCTTTGTGGTCCTACCTTCGTCACAGTGACGTAAGTAGCCGGTACGTCTGCACCTGAAAATTCGGAGCTATTTTCCCTTCTGATTTTCCATCATGTCGACGATGCGCTGGAGATCGTCGACCGAGCCGAATTCGACGACGATCTTGCCCTTTCGCTTCCCGAGACTGACGGTGACGCGGGTATCGAACGAATCCGACAGCCGATCCGCCACATCCTGAAGCCCAGGCATCTGGATCGGCTTGCGCCGCGGCGCCGGGGATGGCGAACCATCGTCGTTTCGGTTGGCCAACGTGACCGCTTCTTCGGTCGCGCGCACCGACAGACCCTCGGCGACGATGCGTGCTGCCAACGCTTCCTGCGCGTCGGAGCCAGCGTCCAACGACAGGAGAGCACGGGCGTGCCCGGCAGACAGAACTCCCGCGGCGACGCGACGCTGCACCGGAATCGGCAGCTTCAGCAGACGAATCATGTTGGTGACGACGGGCCGTGATCGACCGATCTTCGCTGCCAGCTCTTCGTGTGTAACCTCGAACTCTTCGAGGAGCTGTTGGTACGCAGCCGCCTCCTCGAGGGGGTTCAGCTGCACGCGGTGAATGTTCTCGAGCAGTGCGTCTCGAAGCATCGCGTCGTCGGTGGTTTCCCTGACGATCGCGGGAATCGACTCGAGGCCGGCTTCCTGGCTCGCGCGCCACCGACGTTCACCCATGACGAGTTCGTACTTGTCGTCACCGAGGGCGCGCACGACGATCGGCTGCATCAACCCGAATTCACGGATCGAGTGCACGAGTTCTGCGAGTGCTTCTTCGTCGAAGACCGATCTCGGCTGCTTCGGGTTCGGACGAATCTGCGACGGTGCGATCTCGCGGTAGACGGCGCCGGCCGGCTCCAGATCCTCGTCCGTGTTCCGCACCGGGGGAGTGGGGGTCGGCGCAGACGCCGTCTTCTCTTTCTCGACCTTCGCGACACCGGGCTTCTCGACGTCGGCGGCAGTTCGTTCCTTACCGATGATGACGTCTGCAGCCGCGTTGCCGAGGCGAGGTCCGGCCTCCGGACCTGTAGGGATCAGTGCCGCAAGTCCGCGACCCAGCCCACCTTTTCGTGCCTGACTCATATCTCTAGCGCTCCTGCGTTCCATCCGTTGCCGCGACCGCCGATCGGGCTGCCAACTCTCTGCCTGCGTCCAAGTAGCTCATTGCTCCACGGGAGCCCGGGTCGTAGTCGAGGACCGTCATACCGTACCCGGGCGCCTCGGATACCTTGACGCTTCGTGGAATGACAGCTCGCAGTACCGCGTCGCCGAAGTGCTTTCGCACTTCTTCGGCAACCTGATCGGCAAGCTTCGTGCGGCCGTCGTACATGGTGAGAATGACGGTCGACACGTGCAGCACCGGGTTGAGGTGCGCCTGCACGAGCTCGATGTTGCGCAGAAGCTGACCGACGCCCTCGAGCGCGTAGTACTCACACTGGATGGGGATCAGCACCTCGGTCGCCGCCACCAATGCGTTGACGGTGAGCAAGCCGAGCGACGGCGGGCAGTCGATCAAGATGAAATCGGCGTCGACCTCTTCGAGATCGGCAAGCGCGGTCTTCAAGCGACCTTCACGAGCCACCATGGACACGAGTTCGATCTCGGCACCGGCCAGGTCGATGGTCGCCGGAATGCAGTACAGACGATCGCTGTTCGGGCTCTTCTGAATCGCCTCGCGGGCAGTGACCTCACCGAGGAGAACTTCGTAGCTCGACGGCACACCCGAGTGATGCTCGACGCCCAGAGCGGTACTGGCGTTGCCCTGCGGGTCGAGATCGACCACGAGCACCGTCAGTCCCTGGACCGCGAGCGCAGCGGCGAGGTTGACCGCAGTCGTGGTCTTCCCGACGCCACCCTTCTGATTGGCGATGGTGAGCATGCGGCGCTGCGCTGGCTTGGGAAGCGTCACGCTGCCAGGGTGGAGTACCTGGCTGGCGCGATGCGCGGCCGCACCGATGGGAGTGTCGTCGGGGGAGATACTGCTGTAAGCGCCGAAGTCCGAACCGGCTGACGACGGACGATCGACTCGCGGCGTCTTGCTGCCGTTCTCGGACTGTGTTTCACGTGAAACAGCTGGATCAGATCCACCCGACATATGTGCTCCTTAGTGCGGAACTGGATTGGTGCAGAACTAGTGACAACTCGGAAGACGTCATGAACGTTGAAAGCGTCGTGGAACCCGTTCAGCGCGAACGACGATGGTGGGCGTCGGTACGACGCCGACGCCGCACTGCACGACCTCTAGCTTGCCAGCACCCATACGGGCAAGGGAAGTCCGATCACGTTCGATCTCCTCCTCAGCACTGCTGCCCTTCAACGCGAGCATCCGCCCGCCCTCGTGGATCAGCGGAAGGGACCACTTCGCGAGCTTCTCCAGCGGAGCGACGGCCCGAGACGTCACGACGTCGGCGCCGCCGGCTTCCTTCTTCACACCGGGTTGTTCCGCTCGTCCTCGGACGACCAGAACGTTGAGATCGTTCTCCTCGATGAACTCCGCCAGATACACGGTCCGGCGGAGGAGTGGCTCGACGAGCGTGACGTGTAGATCGGGCCGAGCGATCGCGAGTGGGATTCCGGGCAAGCCTGCACCACTACCGACATCGACGACTCGCTCGCCCTCGTCGATCAGCTCGGCTACGACGGCGCAATTCAAGATGTGCCGCTCCCACAACCGGGGGACCTCACGGGGTCCGATGAGTCCGCGCTCGACGCCATCGGTTGCCAGAGACTCGTGATACTTCTTCGCGAGATCGAAGCGAGGGCCGAATATGCGCTCTGCAGTTGCCATCACATGGTCGTCATTCAACGCCTCAGAGTCCACTGAATCATCCTCCCGCGTCGGGCCTCACTTCGCCAAACTATCCGACGCATCCGACACGTTTCTCTTCGTTCTCTCGATCACAATCCAGTATTGCCGAGTTCCAAGTCCGGGTTTCACGTGAAACGTCGGGCGCGGGTTTCACGTGAAACTCTGTCCTCTGAGCCCGTCGAAACGAATGATCTCGCGGACGTCGGTTTCGACCGCAACGCTCGTGGGGGCCTCGTCCGAGCAACACAGCCGCACACATCACGGATCGGACGGCAACGACGATCGCCGACAGACCACCCGCCGTACTTACACCTTCGGATCGGCGCGGGGATTGCGAAATTGACGAGCGGACCACACGAGCCGAGAGCAGCTGTTGGTTGCGTGAATCTGTGTGCGGGACCGGCGGGCTTGAACCGAGCCCATTCCAAAGACGGTGGTTACCCGATCCGTCGTTCACGGGATGCCCGGCGCCGAGCACTGCCCCTTGGCACGACGATGTCCCCTGGGGGAGGGGAGACCCAAATGCTGTGCTGTAGTTCAACACGTTCGGTAACGCCCGGGCTGCGCCCGCGGTCCTCATGTGTCGACGCAGGATGCGGCCCGGGTCAGGTCGGGTGCGCCGTCGCAAGCACTTCTCGCGAGCCGACGCTTCACGTGAAACCACACGCTCACGCTCATATCGAACAGGAGACCGGGCGCTACTGATATAGCGGCTCGTGCCGAAGGTCGGTCACAGCAGTCGACTCGGACGAGCCGACAATCGGCATGACGTCGGACATTCATTGCCACAACCAAGTTCGGCGGAGGACGACTCCACCCTCGTGGCCAGATCTGAACAATCGCCGATCAGCTAGATCGACGACTGACCAACAAAGCCGGGGGCGCATTCCTTTAGAGCAGATCGCGTCGTGAGTGCTTCTTCATATGTTCGCTGATTCACGTGAAACAGTAGGCCGAAGCCACTCTTCATTCAGGGCTCGGCCTGATGACCGGGCAGACGTCGACTCACGTTCCAGCGGGCTGGCCCAGCGCGTCCACCTGACCCGTGGTCGCCAACCCGCGCCATTGGTCAACGTCGCATCTACCGGCGCCGATTGAGCTGCGATCGATGCAAGGCCCGGATTTGGCTTCACGATGTACTGCGAGATCTCCGATCGAGGTAGACGGGTTCGTGGCGGACCGATTGGACCACCCATGGCCCACGTACCTGGTGGAGCTTCGAGAATCGGAACCATGCGATGCCTTCACGTGGGTGCTCCTTCTCGAGGCTTCCTCTCGCGATGCGTTGGCCGGCGACCACAGCTATGGCCTGCCGTCAGTACTCGCGTGGCCTGTGCGTCGGTTCGCTGCGCACCCACCCGGACCCGTCGCGCGAGGGTGGTGCCAGATACGGACGGCAGCCTGCCGCGGTCCTCGTGCGCACTCGAAGTCATGATGCGGCTTCCGGACGACATTTGCGTTCCGACAGAACCCCGTCGACCCCCCCGGAATCCGCACCGCGATAGTCGCGCGCCTCTATCTGTTTTCCGGCAGACCGGTCGGTGCGCGGAGCAAAGCCTCTTCTGTTTCACGTGAAACGGGATGCGGCTGCGCCATCGCTACGCGAACCGACCACCGCCCTGAACCGAGCACCGCCGAGCGCGACACTTGGATCGCTCCGCAGGCCACCTTGCGTCGGCCATCGATTCACGTAAGCAAATCGAACCGTGCACCGCGGCTACTGCCATCCACCGCACTTACACGACAGCTTGCGCCTACCTCCATCACGCGAATACCGGAATCGGAGCCCGTTCGGAGTTGACCACCTTCGCCGGCACCCGCAACGGCAGGGGAGGGGAGGACGGAACCACGGTTGAGAGTTCGCCCTCGTTCGGACACCGCCCCACCCGACCACAACGCATCCACGCCCAGTCAGCTCGAGGCGTTGTTCCGGCTATGTCGTTCACACACGTAGAGACAACACCGTCGTCTCAACTCGAGATTCTGCGACCACTCCAGTAGCTCGTTCATCGGCGAGGACTGACCCCACCGACGCTCGGCTTCGCGACACCATCTCTGTACACACACATCTGAGACCCCGGTGTGTGCATAGACGCATCCGCCGGCGAAGTGAGGAAGACGTGTCACGATATTGCCCGCACATGTAGCCCGCTCGATCGAGAGTGCCAACCACGAAGCGCCAACGAGCTACCGCTGCGACACACCCGCGCTTACTGGACGCGGTTTCACGTGAAACCGAAGGACCTCAGCCCACGAGATTTGGCATCCACCTCCACGCGCAGAAATCGCGTCTCACCCCCGAATTCTTACGACCCAGAGCCTAGGCGCGCATCGTCACTGTGACGTTTTGTCGGAACGCACGTTTCACGTGAAACGAGGGCATGATCGAACTACATGCATGCAATTCCACCGCACGATTCCGAACGACAGCGGAGCGGAATGCGGTTCGCACCGTGTGGACGCCGATAGGCATCGCATCAGCGAGTGGCATCGAAACCCGGAAACGACGAAGGCCCCCAACCGGAGTTGGGGGCCTTCGAGGTGTCGGTGTGATCGTCAGGCTTTGACGACCACCACTCGCCGCGACGGTTCGACGCCGGTGCTCTCACTCTCGACGCCGTCGATCTTGGCGACCGCGTCGTGCACGATCTTGCGCTCGAACGGTGTCATCGGGGCGAGTTCCTCGCGCTCGCCGCTTTCGAGCACGCGGCGCGCAGCCTCCACACCCAAGGTGCTCAGCTCGCTCCGACGCCCAGCGCGCCAGCCGGCGACGTCGAGCATCAGCTTGCTGCGCTCACCGGTCGACTGCTGAACCGCGAGGCGCGTCAGCTCCTGCAGCGCGTCGAGCACCTCGCCCTTCCGTCCGACGAGCTTGCTCAGATCGTTGCCGCCGTCGATGCTGACGATCGCCCGGTCGCCCTCGACATCCAGGTCGATGTCACCGTCGAAGTCGAGAACATCGAGAAGCTGCTCGAGGTAGTCGCCGGCGATCTCGCCCTCTTCGACCAAGTAGTCCTCGGCATCCTCGTCGTCATCGATCGCGTCGTCGATCGTCTCGTCGACGGCAGCCTTCTTCACGGCCTCGTCTTCGACTGTCTTGTCGGCTTCGACTGCCACGACCTCACCAGCTCCGTCCCCAGCGTTCACTGCGTTGTCCGTACTCGTTGTTTCTTCGGTATCTGCAGGCATCTTCGTCCCTTGTCGTCGATCGAGCCGCTCAGCGCCGCTTGCGCTTGGGCCTGTTGCGGTTCGGCTGAGGGCGCTGTCCCTTGGCACGCGCTGCCCCGTTTCCACCTGCCGGGGGAGTGCTGTCCGACGGATTCGCTTCGACGTCGGACGTTCCATCCTGCTCGGCTGCGTCCACGACTGGAGGAGGCGTCATCTTCGACAGCTTGGGCCTGGCACCGGGCTTCGGCTTGGTGACCGGCTTGACGCCTGGCTTCGGCGCGTTTTCGGTGCGCTTCTCGAGGGCAAGCTTCTTCTTCTCTTCTTCCTCACGGTCGATCTTGCCGAACACGAGGTGCTGCTGGCCGTAGGTCCACAGGTTGTTCGACACCCAGTAGAGCAGGATGGCGATGGGCAGGAACGCACCGAAGACAAGAACACCGAGCGGGAAGACGTACAACGCAAGCTTGTTCATGATCGCGGACTGCGGATTGGCCGCTGCGGCCTCACTCTGGCGAGCGACGGATGCACGCGAGTTCAGGTGCGTGGCCACAGCCGCGATGACCATGAGCGGAACCGACACCGCGACGATCGTCCACACCGACGGGACGCCGAGGCCCAGTTCGGGGTTCGCGAACGCCTCGAGCTGCGCCTTCGGCATCGTGATCCACGCCGAGATCGGTGCGCCGAACAGACGGGCGTCGAGGAACGAGTTCACGTCCTCCACGTTGAAGGCGTAGTTCGGCAGGGTGCGGTTGACTGCCGGATCCAGACCGAGCTGACCGACGCCGGTACCCGTTCGGTTGAACGAACGAAGCACATGGAACAGGCCGATGAACACCGGAGCCTGGGCCAGGACCGGGAGGCAACCCATGATCGGGTTGAATCCGTGTTCCTTCTGCAGCTTCTGCATCTCGACGGCCATGCGCTGCTTGTCTTTGCCGTACTTCTTCTGCAGGGCTTTGATCTGCGGCTGCAGCTCTTGCATCTGACGCGTCGTACGTACCTGCTTGACGAAGGGCTTGTACAGAATCAGTCGCAGAGTGAACACCAGGAACATCACGGACAGCGCCCACGCGAATCCGTTGTCGGCACCCAGAACGGCACCGAATACCTTGTGCCACACCCAGAGAATCCAGGAGACCGGGTAATAAATGAAGTCGAGCACGGCTCTATGTACTCCTCTGTTCGTCCACTCTCACGAGATCGTGGCTTTCTTCGGTCGAAGTCTGTTCGGTTGTCGCCGGCGAGGCGCGACGCCATGAGCCGCGTTCGGGAACCGGGTCCCACCCTCCAGGGTGCCAGGGTGCACATTTCAGCAACCGGACAACGGACAACAGAGAGCCTTTGATCGCACCGTGGGTTCTCAACGCGTCGACTGCGTACTCACTGCACGTAGGGGAAAAACGGCAGGTGGGCAGCCTCAGCGGAGACACATAGGTGCGGTACAGCTCGATACAGAAGATCAGCGCCCGCGCGGGAAGCGAGCGGACGGCGCGAAGCAGCGTCATGAGCGCGCGTCTTTCGCCGGGTCGATGTACCCCAGCTTCCTCAAGCCCGAACGAACTTGGCGCTGTAGGTCCCTCGAGGACATATCGGCTGCGCCCGGAAGAGCTCGAATGACGACGTCGCTGGTGGCGGGCACCTCGAGCATCACCTCGGCGCAGATATGCCGAAGCCGGCGTGCAACTCGATGACGAGTTACCGCCGGCCCGACAGCTTTACTGACGATCAATCCGAACCTCGAAGCACCGGGGCTGACGACAGTGTTCTCGTCGTCACGCGCGAACGCGTGAACGACCAGGTCTTGTCTACCCATGCGGCGGCCTCGACGCATCACACGTGAGAAATCAGCGCTGCGATGCAATCTGTGCGGCTCAGGCAACACCCCGAGCTCCGTACGTTCGGACGAACAATGAATTAAGCGGTGAGTTCCTTGCGGCCCTTACCACGGCGTGCAGAGACGATTGCACGACCTGCACGCGTACGCATACGAAGACGAAAGCCATGAACACGCGCGCGGCGTCGGTTGTTCGGCTGGAACGTCCGCTTGCCCTTGGCCACGGTGAACACTCCTCGAAAATCATTGACGCCCGAAGGCGTCGGCAACGGTGGTAACGAGTTCGGTCGAACTCCAATTACATCCCCGAGCGAGAAATCCGAGTAACCACAGACTGTATGCAGCCAGCAAGCATCGGCCACCTCGCCTTGGGTGACTGTTCGAGAGTACTGATCGACTTGGCGGTGGTCAAACTCGTCGAATGTACGCCCTCGGGACTACATCCGTGTAATTCATCCACACCCATGGGGAGAACGGTGTGTGTATAACCGCATTCGGACGCGTGTCCTCCGTTACTCACAGGGCAAGCCCATAACTCGAGTCTGCCGGTTTCACCTAAAGCAGCAGGTCAAGGCCGGAGAACCGCACGGATACGGTCGCCGGGCCCCTGTCAGGGTGACAACGATGTCGTTAATCCACACCTGTGGATAATTGTGTGGAAACACGGGCCAGATGGCATATTCGTATCCGGCACGTGTGCACTGCTCGACTGTGAATCCCCCGAAGAACGTCGCTGAGAGGGGACGATAGCCGAATTCGGCGTGACGCGGGTGGGAAAAGATCATCGGATTCAGCCGGTTGACAGCACTGTTCGAATGGGAGGCACCGTGAACGACGATCCGGGTGCGCTGGCGCGCGTCTGGCCTGAGGTTGTCACGGAGTTGACGTCCGATCGGCACGGCGGCCCAGACCTGACCAAGGGACAGAAGGCCTGGCTCGCGTTGGTCGAACCGCTCACGCTCACGCAAGGCTTCGCGCTGCTCGCGGTCCCCTCGTCCTTCGCGCAAGAAGCGATCGAGAGGGACCTCCGCGAACCGATCCTGCACGCACTCGGCCGTCACCTCGGCCAGGGTGTCGAGGGCCTCGGCGTCCGTATCTCGGCTCCCGAGGAGGACAAGCACGAGACCGAACGTGCGTCGTACCCCGAAACTCCCAGTTCACCGACCTACCGTCGTCGGTTCCTGACCAGCACGGACGACGATCCGTCGGATTCCGAGACGGCGGACTACGAGGAAGTCGACGACGACGGTGACGCTCTGACCAGCGTGCAGAACTCGTGGCCGACCTACTTCACCAAGCCACCCGAGACGACGACTCCCCCCGCAGGCGCAGGCAGCTTGAACGCGAAGTACACGTTCGACACCTTCGTCATCGGCGCTTCCAACCGATTCGCGCACGCGGCCGCCGTCGCGATCGCCGAGGCGCCCGCCCGCGCCTACAACCCGTTGTTCGTCTGGGGCGCGTCGGGTCTGGGCAAGACTCACCTGCTCCATGCGGCCGGTCACTATGCTCAACGCCTCTTCCCGGGCATGCGCGTGAAGTACGTCTCGACCGAGGAGTTCACGAACGACTTCATCAACAGTCTTCGTGACGACCGCAAGGTCGCGTTCAAGCGCCGCTACCGCGAAACGGATGTCCTTCTGGTCGACGACATCCAGTTCATCGAGGGCAAGGAAGGTATCCAGGAGGAGTTCTTCCACACCTTCAACACACTGCACAACGCGAACAAGCAGATCGTCGTCTCGTCGGATCGTCCTCCGAAGCAGCTGGCCACCCTCGAGGAACGCCTGCGTACCCGGTTCGAATGGGGTCTGATCACCGATGTTCAGCCGCCGGAACTCGAGACCCGCATCGCGATCCTCAGCAAGAAGGCGAGGATGGACCGGCTCGACGTGCCGCACGACGTCCTCGAGCTGATCGCCAGCCGTATCGAGCGCAACATTCGTGAACTCGAGGGTGCGCTCATCCGCGTCACCGCGTTCGCGTCGCTCAACGGACAAGCTCTGGATCTGACGCTCGCCGAAGTGGTCCTCCGCGATCTGATGCCGGACTCCTCGAGCCTCGAGATCAACGCGGCAACGATCATGGCCGTCACCGCCGAGTACTTCGACACCACGATCGACGACCTGTGCGGGCCGGGTAAGGCCAGGGCACTGGCCATGGCCCGTCAGATCGCGATGTATCTGTGCCGCGAGCTCACCGATCTCTCGCTGCCCAAGATCGGCCAGACCTTCGGTAGGGACCACACCACCGTCATGTACGCCGACAAGAAGATTCGCAAGGAGATGACCGAGCGTCGCAAGGTCTACGACCAGGTACAGGAGCTGACGGCTCGCATCAAACAGCGTTCCAAGCGCTGACGTTTCTCGTCCCGACGCCGGGCGGACCCCTCGAGAGAGAGGATCCGTCCGGCGTTTCTCGTCTGCGGGCGCCCCTCGAGAGACGTTCCCGGAAATTTTTTCGGGGTGGTCTCCAATGATTCACACCTGTGGATAAGCATGTGGAGAAACGCGCTCTTCTGGGGATGGACTGTGGGAGGCTGTGAACCGTTTGTGATTCGTCCACAAGCTTCCCCATCGCAACCGCCGATTGGTCCCGAATTCATCCCCACGACACCACGCCGAGCGACCAGCGGCTCGAGGGGCGAGTGCACAGATTCCACAGGACCTATTAATACGAAGAATTTCTCTTGAAGGGATCTTCTTTGAAAACAGGTGTTGGGGACAGATCCCCTCACAGCCCCTCGTCGACGCGTCCGCGCGCGCCAGGTTCGGCTTTCCAAGTTGGTCGCGAAGGGCATACGGTGTGCATCTGCCGGTTGTGTCAGACTCAGTGATGCACCGGTGCCCTCGAGTGCCCCGCACTCACCGAAGACCCTTCTTCGTGACGAACCGCCCCGACCGAGAGGAAATGCCGAGCGATGGAGCTTGGAAGTCTGAAGTTTCGCGTTGCTCGTGAAGATTTCTCCGATTCCGTTGCGTGGGTAGCTCGAAGCCTGCCGTCCCGGCCGCCCGTTCCTGTCCTCGGTGGAGTTCTTCTCGCTGCCGACGAGCAGGGCTTGACCGTGTCGGGCTTCGACTACGAGGTGTCCGCGCAGGTCCGGGTGTCCGCCGAGGTATCGACCGCAGGCAAGGCACTGGTCTCGGGCAAGCTCCTGGCGGACATCACGAAGTCGCTTCCGAACAAGCCCGTCGACGTCGGCGTCGACGGAACCAGGGTGCTCATCACGTGCGGTAGCGCGAAGTTCTCGCTGCCGACGATGCCTGTCGAGGATTACCCTCAGCTACCGGAACTGCCGACGCAGACCGGATCCGTCGCCAACGATGTCTTCTCCGAGGCCATCTCCCAGGTTGCCGTCGCCGCCGGACGCGACGACACGCTGCCGATGCTGACCGGCATCCGCGTCGAGATCCACGGCACGACCGTGGTCCTCGCGGCGACCGACCGATTCCGTCTGGCCGTCCGCGAGCTCGAGTGGATGCCGGCGAACGGCGAGACCAAGACCGAAGTTCTGATCCCGGCCAAGACTTTGTCCGAATCCGCAAAGACGTTGGGCGGCAACGCGAATTCGCCCGTCGAGCTCGCTCTCGGTTCCGGGTCGTCCGTCGGCGCCGACGGTCTTCTCGGCATCATCAGCGAGGGTCGCCGCACGACGACCAGGCTTCTCGACGCCGACTTCCCGAAGTTCCGTCAGCTCCTGCCCGCGGAACACACAGCTGTGGCCGTCGTCGAGGTCGCTCCCCTCGTCGAGGCGATCAAACGTGTCGCTCTCGTCGCCGAGCGCGGCGCACAGGTTCGACTCGAGTTCTCCGCCGAAGGTCTGCTGCTGTCGGCCGGTGGCGACGATGCAGGTCGCGCCGAGGAATCGCTGATGGCGGACTTCCAGGGTGAAGCGTTGACCATCGCGTTCAACCCGGGCTACCTGATCGACGGATTGTCGTCGCTGCACAGCGAGAAGGTCACCTTCGGTTTCACCACTCCCAGTCGTCCTGCAGTTCTGCGGCCGACCGCCGATGATGAACTGGTACCCGACGCGTCGGGCAAGTTCGCAGCACCGCAGAGCGCGTACACGTACCTGCTGATGCCGGTTCGACTTCCGGGCTGATCGGGTACGGACTACGTGCGCCCGCCTTCGCCCGAAGGTGAACGCGCGAATGACCGCACACTAGAGAAGGACGTCTCTCATGCAGCTGGGACTGGTCGGCCTCGGGAAAATGGGCTTCAACATGCGCGAGCGTCTTCGCGCACACGGCCACGAAGTGATCGGATACGACCCGCGACCCGAGGTCACCGATACGCCGTCGCTCGGCGATCTCGCTGCAGCGCTGACCGCGCCGCGCGTCGTCTGGGTGATGGTGCCCGCCGGCGACATCACGCGTGACACGATCACCTCGCTGCGTGACGTCCTCGAGGAGGGCGACCTGGTCATCGACGGCGGCAATTCCCGGTTCACCGACGACAGGATGAACGCCGACCTGCTCGCGGAGAAGGGCATCGGTTACATCGACGCCGGTGTGTCCGGCGGTGTGTGGGGTCTGAAGAACGGCTACGGCCTCATGGTCGGTGGCTCCGAGGCCGACGTCGAGCGCGCACTTCCGATCTTCGACGCGTTGCGCCCAGAAGGCGAGCGCGCCGACGGTTTCGTCCATGCCGGGCCCGTCGGTGCAGGCCACTACTCGAAGATGGTGCACAACGGCATCGAGTACGGGTTGATGCAGGCGTACGCCGAGGGCTACGAACTCCTCGAGGCGGAAGACCTGGTCCAGGACGTGCACGGCGTCCTTCGTGCGTGGAGTCAGGGCACCGTCGTGCGGTCCTGGCTGCTCGATCTGCTCGTTCAGGCACTCGCTCAGGACCCGGAGTTCCGCGAGATCTCCGGTTACACAGAGGATTCCGGCGAAGGACGGTGGACCGTCGAGGAAGCGATCCGACACGCTGTCCCGGCTCCGGTGATTTCCGCGGCGCTGTTCGCGCGGTTCGCGTCGCGCCAGGAGGATTCGCCGGCGATGAAGGCAGTGTCCGCGCTGCGCAACCAGTTCGGCGGGCACGCCGTCAAACGAGCCACCACCGAAGAGACGTTGCGCGCTCCCGACCCCAAGAAATAAGCCTTGTTCGTTCGTTCATTCTCCCTGCGTGATTTCCGATCGTGGGACGACGCCACCGTCGAACTCGAGCCGGGTTCGACGGTGTTCGTCGGGCCGAACGGGCACGGCAAGACGAACCTGCTCGAGTCGCTCGGATATCTGGCGACGCTGTCCTCGCATCGTGTCTCGTCGGACGCGCCGCTGATCAGAGCGGGTGCGGATCGTGCGTTCGCGAGCGCAACCGTCGTCAATCATGGTCGTGAGCTGACGATCGACGTCGAGATCCAGGACGGCAGGGCGAACAAGGCGCGCATGAACCGGTCACCGGTGCGTCGGCCGCGGGAGATTCTCGGTGTGCTGCACAGCGTGCTGTTCGCGCCCGAGGACTTGTCGCTCGTACGCGGCGACCCGGGTGACCGACGTCGCTACCTCGACGAACTGATGACCACGCGCCGACCCCGAATGGCCGGTGTCCGAAGCGATTACGACAAGGTATTGCGTCAACGATCGGCGTTGTTGAAGACGGCGGGCGGTGCGTTGCGGCGAGGATCCTCCTCGAGCGATGGTGCGGGTGCTCTTGCGACGCTGGATGTATGGGACGGTCACCTCGCGGCGCACGGTGCGCAGCTGCTGGCGTCGCGCATCGGTGTGGTGCACGAGCTGACTCCGTATGTCGCAGAAGCATATTCGTCGATCGCGCCGGAGTCTCGACCCGCTGCGATCCGGTACCGTAGCAGCCTCGCCGACGCGCTACCTCCCGAATTCTCCGATCCGACACGCACTCCCGAGGCGGACGACGCCGACGTGTTGGAAGCTGCCTTCCTGCATCAGCTTTCGGTGATGCGTCAGCGCGAGATCGAGCGCGGAGTTTGCCTCGTCGGACCGCATCGTGACGACCTGGAGCTGACGTTGGGCGATCAGCCGGCGAAAGGCTTTGCGAGCCACGGCGAATCGTGGTCCTTCGCGTTGTCGCTCCGACTGGCGTCGTTCGGTCTGCTTCGCGCGGAGGGCACGGATCCGGTCCTGATGCTCGACGACGTGTTCGCCGAACTCGATCGTAAGCGTCGCAGTGCATTGGCGCGGGTTGCCGTCGATGCCGAACAGGTCTTGATCACCGCGGCGGTGGCCGAGGACGTACCCCCGGAGCTCGAGGCGCGCCGCTGGGGAGTTGCTGCGCACCAGGAGGACACTGGTCGGGTGTCGAGGATCAGCGCGATCGACGAGAGCGAAGGTGTGACGCCGTGAGCGACGACCAGAAAGCTGCACCGGAACCACAGCCCGAACTGCGCGGCGTCGACCTCGCGCGTCGTGCGCTCGAGGAGGCACGGGCGGCAGCGAAGGCGAGCGGCAAATCCGTCGGACAGGGTCGTTCGTCGCCGTCGGGTGGAATTCGCGCGCTCCGCGGTCGTCGCAAGCGAGGGTGGTCCGGTCCCGGTCCCGACGATCGGGATCCGCAGACGCTCGGGTCGCTGGCCGGCGCGATCGCGAAGAAGCGGGGATGGTCCGACAAGGTGGCCGAAGGAACCGTGTTGGGACGCTGGACGGCCGTCGTCGGGGACGACATCGCCTCGCACGCCACTCCGACGAAACTCGAGGACGGCGTGCTGAGCGTGTCCGCCGAGTCGACCGCGTGGGCGACTCAACTGCGGTTGATGCAGTCGCAGATCCTGGCCAAGATCGCGGCGGCCGTCGGACACGGTGTGGTGACGTCCCTGAAGATCACCGGTCCGGTCACCAAGAGCTGGCGGAAGGGCGAACGCCACATCAAAGGGCGCGGTCCACGCGACACGTACGGATAGACCGTTCTTCTCCCTGGAAACCGTTGTCTGCTCGGTAACATGCACATGTCAACTGTGATCTTGGTTGCTTTCGCGCGACTCTGTCACGTAGCGTGCCGTTCGACCCCAGGAGAGATCGGTGCGGGGGCGCCACCGACGTTCGCAAAGACGAGGTGAGTGCATGTCATCGACCGAGCAAGCAGGACCGTCCGACAAAGTGGTTCTCCGGCCGCGGAACGTGGCGTTCGATTGGGGGTCCCTGCCACTTCACTACGTCGACGGCGATCCCCTCGCGACGCACTTGTTCAACGTGATGCATCTGCTCCTGCCCGAGGGCGAGGAATGGTTCGTCAGAACGTTCAAGGAAGCGTTGCCCCTGATCCACGACGAGCAGTTGCGCGACGACGTCATCGGATTCATCGGACAGGAAGCCGTTCACGCGCAAGCACATACGCAAGTTCTCGATCAACTGACCGCGTACGGCATCGACGTGACGCCGTACGCCCTGCAGATGCAGTTCCTGTTCGGACGCGCACTCGGCAACCGGACGCACCACGGTCAGAACAGCCTTGTCGAGCGCGTCGCCCTGATCGCCGCCGTCGAACATCTCACGGCTTTTCTCGGAGACTGGGTCCTCAACGCCGACGCACTCGACGACGTCGAGTTCGATCCGACGATGCTCGATCTGCTGCGTTGGCACGGTGCCGAGGAGGTCGAACATCGTTGTGTCGCATACGAAGTGATGCGGTACTTCGACGTCCGACCGGCCAGGCGGATCCGTACCTATCTGGTGATCGCGCCCGCACTGATGTGGTTCTGGGCGCGCGGCGTGCGCTACCTGATGAGCCAGGATCCGTCGTTGCAGAATGTGCCGGTGAAGAAGCGTCGGCCGTCGTTCCGTCGGTACCGGCGGGTCACGGCCAAGGGGTTGTTTCCCGGGCCCATGCTGATCGTGCGCGCATCGCTGCGGTACTTCCGGTCGGACTACCACCCCTCACAGGAGGGATCGACCGAACAGGCGGAGCGCTATCTGGCGTCGTCGCCCGCGGCACGAGCGGCTGCGGGGTAGGCGCGAGATGGGTGTTCGACGCAAGCTCTCCGACATGACGAAGGCGGTCGAATCCTTTCGGGTGGGACGCACGATTCCGCCGGATCTGTACGGTGACCCGGTTCCGGACCAGACGATGTCGCTCGTCACCGATGCGCTCGACAAATGGTTCGCACTGCTCGACGCAGGTACCTACTCGCCCGAGCATGCGGCTCCGGCCGTCGTGCACGCGAGGTCGCTCACGCTCGAGCGACGCGAGGTGATGTGCGACGACCAACCGGTGGTCCGATTGACGTTCGCGCCCACCGACGGCGTCCCGCTCGCGGCATGGTCGCCCGGAATGCACATCGACGTCCGGTTGCCGTCGGGACGTCGTCGCCAGTACTCGCTGTGCGGCGACCCGTCGGACAGCACCTATACCGTTGCGGTGCGGCTCGTTCCGGACGGCGGCGGTGGGTCGACGGAGATGCATGCCCTCGAGCCGGGCGACGAGGTGACCGTTCTCGGGCCACGTAACGGGTTCCCGTTCGTGCCGCAGGGACAGGCCTTGTTCGTGGCGGGCGGCATCGGTATCACCGCGATTCTGCCGATGGTTCGTGCTGCCCGACGCGTCGGCATGGACTGGCGTCTGATCTATTGCGGCCGCTCGCGTGCATCGTTGCCGTTTCTCGACGAGATCGAGTCGTGGAACTCGGCGCGTGTGACGGTCTTCACGGACGACGTCGACGGTGTCCGGACCGGGTCGTCTCTGCTGCACGACGCGACGGGTGGCGCGGTGTACTGCTGTGGCCCGCCGCCGATGATCGACACCGTGAGGACGGCATTCGACGACTCGCGGGCGACCCACCTGTACTTCGAACGTTTCTCCCCGCCACCCGTTCGGGGCGGTGTCGAATTCGAGGTTCAGTTGGTGGAATCCGGAACGGTGGTGACTGTGCCGGCGGATACGACTGCGCTGCAAGCGATTCGAGAGGTAAAGCCGGACGTCGCCTATTCCTGTCGGCAAGGATTCTGCGGAACGTGTCGGGTCCGGGTGCTGCACGGCATTCCGGAGCACCGCGACGACAGACTGACGCCGGAGGAGCGCAGTCGCGAAATGCTGATCTGCGTCTCTCGCTCGAACGGCGGAAGGATCGTGCTGGACCTCTAGCCGTTCGACACGGTTTCACCGTCCATCTTTGTCGACGGATGCTGAGAAAATCCCTCAGAGAGGCTTTCAGGGGGCTTTTCGGGGTGTCATCGTCCCCCTCCTGTCGGTGCGTACCAGTAGTATGGACCGGTAACAGAGAAGCCCTTCGGATCTACCGCGCCGAACCAGGTGTCCATGTCCGTGGACATCAGGGGGAACGCGAGCGTCCGTGCGGTGGCACCTGCCATGGTGCGAGCGCGGTAGCACCGATGGTGCGAGGGGGAGTGAAGACGCGTAAAGGAGAACGACCGAACCGTGGCCGCCCAGAAGTCAGGTAAGAGCGAGACTCAGAACAAGGACTACGGCGCTTCGTCGATCACCGTCCTCGAGGGACTGGAAGCAGTTCGTAAGCGGCCCGGTATGTACATCGGTTCCACCGGTGAGCGCGGCCTGCACCACTTGATCTGGGAAGTCGTCGACAACTCCGTCGACGAGGCGATGGCCGGATACGCCACCACCGTCGACGTCACCATTCACGACGACGGCAGCGTCGAGGTCGTCGACGACGGCCGTGGCATCCCCGTCGCCACGCACGCGTCCGGTGTTCCCACCGTCGAGGTCGTCATGACCCAGCTGCATGCAGGCGGAAAGTTCGACTCGGACTCCTACGCGGTGTCCGGTGGTCTGCACGGCGTCGGCATCTCGGTCGTCAACGCGCTGTCCACCAAGGTGGAGCTGCAGATCGCACGCGACGGCCACCGCTACAAGCAGTCGTACGACTACGCCAAGCCCGGCCCGCTCGAGACCGTCGGCGACACGGACGCGACAGGCACCACGGTCCGCTTCTGGCCCGACGGCGAGATCTTCGAGACGCTCGACTTCAGCTTCGAGACCGTGCACCGTCGCCTGCAGGAGATGGCGTTCCTGAACAAGGGACTGACCATCAACTTCACCGACGAGCGGGTCGCGGCGTCCGACGCCAGCGAGGACGAACTCGCCGAGACGGCGGAAGCACCCAAGACCGCGTCCGAAGAAGAAGCAGAGGCAGAGGCGCCCAAGGCCGCCAAGGTCAAGAAGCGCACCTATCACTACCCCGACGGCCTCGTCGACTTCGTCAAGCACATCAACAAGACCAAGACCGCGATCCACGGTTCCGTCGTCGGCTTCACCGCCAAGGGTGAGGGACACGAGGTCGAGATCGCGATGCAGTGGAACGCCGGGTACTCCGAGTCGGTCCACACGTTCGCCAACACGATCAACACGCACGAGGGCGGTACCCACGAAGAGGGCTTCCGTACCGCGCTGACGTCGACGGTCAACAAGTATGCAGCCGAGAAGAAGCTCGTCAAGGAGAAGGACGGCAAACTCACCGGCGACGACATCCGCGAAGGTCTCGCGGCCGTCATCTCGGTACGCGTCGGCGAACCGCAGTTCGAGGGTCAGACCAAGACCAAGCTCGGCAACACCGAGGTTCGTTCGTTCGTGCAGAAGGCGTGCAACGAGCACCTCGCGCACTGGTTCGAGTCCAACCCGGCCGATGCCAAGACCATCATCAACAAGGCCGTGTCGTCGGCGCAGGCGCGCATGGCCGCGCGCAAGGCGCGAGAGTTGGTGCGGCGCAAGAGCGCAACCGACATCGGTGGCCTGCCCGGCAAGCTCGCCGACTGCCGTTCCAACGACCCGGCGAAGTCCGAGATCTACATCGTGGAGGGCGACTCCGCAGGAGGCTCCGCGAAGTCGGGCCGCGACTCGATGTTCCAGGCGATCCTGCCGCTGCGCGGAAAGATCATCAACGTCGAGAAGGCGCGCATCGACCGTGTGCTGAAGAACAACGAAGTGCAGTCCATCATCACGGCCTTCGGAACCGGCATTCACGACGAGTTCGACATCAGCAAGCTGCGGTATCACAAGATCGTGCTGATGGCCGACGCCGATGTCGACGGCCAGCACATCTCGACTCTGCTGATGACGCTGCTGTTCCGCTTCATGCGTCCGCTCATCGAGCACGGCCACGTCTACCTCGCGATGCCGCCGCTCTACAAGATCAAGTGGAACCGCGGCGAGCCCGACTACGCGTATTCCGACCGTGAGCGCGACGGCCTGCTCGAGGCCGGCCTGGCGAACAAGCGCAAGATCAACGTCGACGACGGCGTCCAGCGCTACAAAGGTCTCGGCGAGATGAACGCGAAAGAGCTGTGGGAGACCACGATGGACCCGGCGGTCCGTGTGTTGCGTCTGGTCACGCTCGACGACGCGGCTGCCGCGGACGAGCTCTTCAGCGTCCTGATGGGTGAAGACGTCAGTGCTCGACGCAGTTTCATCGCACGCAACGCCAAGGACGTTCGGTTCCTGGACGTGTAGCGCGCTCGAAACCTGTTGCCACGCACTATCTTTGAATCAAGGAGAATTTGATGTCGGATACCACCGAGCCTCCTGTCGGGCCTCCCGGACAGACGACGAACGCCGAGGGCGGAGACCGGATCGATCCGGTCGACATTCAGCAGGAGATGCAGCGTAGTTACATCGACTACGCGATGAGCGTCATCGTCGGCCGCGCGCTGCCCGAGGTGCGCGACGGCCTCAAGCCGGTGCACCGCCGCGTCCTCTACGCGATGTACGACTCGGGCTTCCGCCCCGACCGTAGCTACGTGAAATCCGCTCGGCCCGTTGCCGAAACGATGGGTAACTACCACCCGCACGGTGACACCTCGATCTACGACGCGCTCGTGCGTCTCGCGCAGCCGTGGTCGATGCGGTACCCGCTCGTCGACGGTCAGGGCAACTTCGGATCGCGCGGCAACGACGGACCCGCCGCCATGCGATACACCGAGGCCCGTCTGACTCCGCTCGCGATGGAGATGCTGCGCGACATCGACGAGGAAACCGTCGACTTCATCCCCAACTACGACGGCAAGACCCAGGAGCCGACGGTACTTCCGTCGCGTGTGCCGAACCTGTTGATGAACGGCTCCAACGGCATCGCCGTCGGTATGGCCACCAACATTCCTCCGCACAACCTGCGCGAACTCGGCGAGGCCGTGTTCTGGGCCCTCGACAACCACGAGGCCGACGAGGAAGCCACGCTCGCCGCGTGCATGGAACGCGTCAAGGGCCCGGATTTCCCGACGCACGGTCTCATCGTCGGCAACCAGGGCATCCAGGACGCGTACTCGACCGGCCGCGGCTCGATCCGCATGCGCGGCGTCGTCGAGATCGAAGAGGACTCGAACGGCCGCACCACGATCGTCATCACCGAGTTGCCGTACCAGGTCAACCCGGACAACCTGATCACCTCGATCGCCGAGCAGGTCCGCGACGGAAAGCTCGCCGGCATCTCGAAGATCGACGACGAGTCCTCCGACCGCGTCGGCATGCGCATCGTCGTCACCATCAAGCGTGACGCCGTCGCCAAGGTCGTGCTGAACAACCTGTACAAGCATTCGCAGCTGCAGACGAGCTTCGGCGCGAACATGCTGTCGATCGTCGACGGTGTTCCGCGCACGCTGCGTCTCGATCAGATGATCCGCTACTACGTGGCTCATCAGCTCGACGTCATCATTCGGCGCACGCGCTACCGCCTGCGCAAGGCCGAGGAGCGGGCCCACATCCTGCGCGGTCTGGTCAAGGCTCTCGACGCGCTGGACGAGGTCATCGCCCTGATCCGTCGCTCGCCCGACGTGGACGCGGCACGGACCGGCTTGATCGAGCTGCTCGACGTCGACACCATCCAGGCCGACGCCATCCTCGCGATGCAGCTGCGTCGTCTCGCAGCCCTCGAGCGTCAGAAGATCATCGACGAGTTGGCCGAGATCGAGCGTGAGATCGCGGACCTGCAGGACATCCTCGCCAAGCCCGAGCGCCAGCGTCAGATCGTGCGCGACGAGCTCGCCGAGATCGTGGAGAAGTACGGCGACGACCGTCGTACCCGCATCATCGCCAACGACGGAGACGTCAGCGACGAGGATTTGATCGCTCGCGAGAACGTCGTCGTCACCATCACCGAGACCGGGTACGCCAAGCGCACCAAGACCGATCTGTACCGCTCGCAGAAGCGCGGCGGCAAGGGGGTCCAGGGCGCCGGTCTCAAGCAGGACGACATCGTCAGCAAGTTCTTCGTGTGCTCGACGCACGACTGGATTCTGTTCTTCACCACGAAGGGCCGCGTCTATCGCGCGAAGGCATACGAGCTGCCCGAGGCCAACCGCACCGCACGCGGTCAGCACGTCGCGAACCTGTTGGCCTTCCAGCCCGACGAGCGTATCGCCCAGGTCATCCAGATCAAGACGTACGAGGACGCGCCCTACCTGGTGCTGGCCACCAAGGGTGGTCTGGTGAAGAAGTCCAAGCTCACCGACTTCGACTCCAACCGCAGCGGCGGCATCGTCGCCGTCAACCTCCGCGGCGAGGACGAGCTGGTCGGCGCCGTGTTGGCGTCGTCCGACGACGATCTGTTGCTCGTCTCCGGACAGGGGCAGTCGATCCGCTTCTCGGCGACCGACGAAGTTCTGCGTCCGATGGGTCGTGCGACATCCGGCGTCCAGGGCATGCGTTTCAACGGTGACGACCAGCTGCTGTCTCTGAACGTCGTCCGTGAGGGCAAGTACCTTCTCGTCGCGACGTCCGGCGGTTACTCCAAGCGCACCGCGATGGAGGACTACCCGGCTCAGGGTCGTGGCGGCAAGGGTGTGCTCACGATCCAGTACGACCCGAAGCGTGGCACCCTGGTGGGAGCGCTCATCGTCGACGACGACGACGAGCTGTACGCCATCACCTCGAGTGGCGGTGTCATTCGTACCGCCGCGAAGCAGGTACGCAAGGCGGGCCGGCAGACGAAGGGCGTTCGGTTGATGAATCTCGGTGAAGGCGACACACTGCTCGCTATCGCCCGCAACGCAGACGAAGCAGACGAGCCCGAGCCGGGTACCACGAGCACCGAAGATGATGCATCGAAGGAGTCGTAGTGAGCACTCCCAACAGGCCAGGCAGCACGCCCGGTCCGCAGAGTGATCGAGCCGAACAGCAAGCTCAGCCTGTGAGGCCGCAACCGGCATCGCGGCCCGCTGGGCCGCCGCAGGGTGGTGCTCGGCCGCAACCGAGGCCTCCGCAAGGGCAACAACCTCCGCAGGGCCAACAGCCGGTGCAGGGTGGACGTCCCGGCCCGCAGGGTCAGCCTCCTCGGGGGCCGCAGCCTGCGCAGGGTCCGGCCGCTCAGCGTCCCCAGCAGCCCCCGCAGGCCGCTCGCCCGGCGCCGCAACAGACGTCGGACAGGACTCCGCAGACGCGGGAACAGCCTGCAACCCAGGCTCACCCCGCGGCTCAGCCCGGCCCGCAGCAGGGCGCTACCGCGCCCAAGGCACCCCAGCAGGCACCGGCACCGCAGCAGGCACCGGCGTCCCGTCCGTCAGCGGACAAGCAGCCGCCGACCGAGGCTGCTCCGGCGGTCGGTCAGCCCGAGAAGCGCGCCCCGCAGTCGCCTTCCGCGTCGGCACCCACGCCGGAACAGAGTCGTCCCCGTGACCCTCTGCGGGCGAACGAGACCCAGCAGGTGCCGACCAACGGTGCTGTGCAGTCTCCGCCGTGGCAGCGCACGCAGCGTCAGGAGCCGGCCGATGCGTCCGCACCGCAGAGCACGCCGCAGACCAACCTGTCGAACCGTGGTGGATCGTTGCCCACCGGCGGGCAGGTCTCCGCGGCCGCAGCGGATCGGACGGCCGCCTACCCGGCGGTCGCCGAGGACGCCGACGCCAAGACACAGCGCCGTGAGGCCGCGAAGTCGAAGGCAGCGGTCATCGACGGTCCGACTCGTCACATCGAGCGCAAGGATCTGGCCAAGGACATGCCGGATCTGTCCGCGGTTCGCCACCCGGAGTCCGGCTCCGAGAAGCAGTCTGCCGTCGCAGCGCCTGCCCTCGTCGCCGCACGACCCGAGGGTGAGTCGCTGCGTGCGACGGTTCAGCTGCGCAAGATCGATCCCTGGTCGACGCTGAAGATCTCGCTCGTGATCGCGGTGTCGTTGTTCTTCGTCTGGATGGTCGCGGTCGGGCTGCTGTACGCGGTTCTCGACGGCATGGGCGTCTGGGACAGGTTGAACAGTGCCTTCACCGAGATCGTCAACGAATCCGGTGGCGGCGGACTCGTCAGCGCCGGACAGGTGTTCGGGTATGCAGCGGTGATCGGTGTGATCAACGTCATCCTGTTCACGGCGCTGACGACGATCGGGGCGTTCATCTACAACCTGTCGTCCGACTTGGTGGGCGGTGTCGAAGTGACACTGGCCGACCGGGACTAAAATGCGCAGGTGAGAGGCACCGTATCGGGCCGTTTTGGAGTACGGCGGTTCGATACGGTAATCTCTCTCCTCGGTTCGGAAAGAGAAATCATTCCGGTCACCGAGGTACACGGGCCTATAGCTCAGGCGGTTAGAGCGCTTCCCTGATAAGGAAGAGGTCGGAGGTTCAAGTCCTCCTAGGCCCACACCGAGCGAGACGAAGAGGTGAGATTCTGTGAAGATTCTCGTTCTCGTCGGCGCGGCAGTAGCAGCGATCGTGACAGTGTCGAAGGTACGCGCACAGCGTGCGGGAGACGGTGTCTGGCACGAAGTTACAGCCGCCTGACGTCCGTTGGTTGCAAGCGTGTAAGCTGTTGTTCGCTTGTCCGGCACGACCCGGGGCCTTAGCTCAGTTGGTAGAGCGCTGCCTTTGCAAGGCAGATGTCAGGAGTTCGAATCTCCTAGGCTCCACAAAGAAGAAGGCGTTCGATCCGCACGGATCGGACGCCTTTTTCGTGTCTGTGCAACGTCCTTACTGTGTGGTGGCACGTAGCGCCTGATCCGTCAGCTCTCCCGGAACCAGTTGTAGCGGTACGGGCTGTCCCAGAGGTCACGGACGGACTGCGACCGTCCGTGTCGGATGTACGTCGTCGTGACGACGTGAAGGAAGACCATGACGATCACGAGGGCGATGAAAGTTGTCATGCCTAGAGTGTCTGTGCTGCGAAAACGGGCGAACAGTGGCAGTGATGACAATGTACGTCGAAAAACTGCCATCATCTGCGCCGGTCTTTCCTGGACTGTGAGAGATGCCAAGACGCGGGTAGGCGGGTGTGTCGAAATGCCCAGTCTTCGGCTGTGTAGCGTGCCTGCACACCGTCTGGGCCCTACTCTTCGGTAAGTACCGGCAATCGTCCGACGTGAATGCGCCGCAGGGGGGTGCATTCACGTACGGACTCCCGGTATCCACGACGACGTCGTTCGGCCGATCGTCACGCCAGGACGCGTGCCATCGGCCGATCCGTCGGTTACCCATCCGAAAAGTCGGCGGAAGGTGTTACAGTCCCGCACGACGTCGGTAGTGCGTGGTGTTCATGGGGAGGTGGGCCGTGCCGGGTCGAATTCTGCTCGCATCGGCTGTCCGCCTCGGTACCGGGGAATCCGCGGCACGATTGCGTCACGCGTGACCAGGCCCAGATTCGACGAGGCCGGAGTCACGCTGTTCGTGTTCGTGGTCGGGTCGACCCTTCTGTACGCGGCAGCCGGAAGCGCGTCGTGGTCGATGTTGGGCGTGTGGGGACGCACCGCGGTCGTGGTGTCCGTGCTGTGCGGGTCGGCCGCAGCCGTCGTTCTCGTTCGGTCGAGGCCGCCGAGCCCCAAGCGAATCATCGGCATCGTGACGTCACTCGCGATCGTCGCGCTGGCGGTGTCCTTCTCCGCGGTGGTGACGCTTCCTGCTTTCCTGATCTGCGTCCAGGCCGCGATCTTCCTGGGTATGCACATCGGTGCGTTCTGGTCGGAGCGCAACGCCGGTGGTTGGGTCGCGGTCCTCGCCGTCTCGGCCGTCGTCGGCGCCGCGGCCAGTCCGTTCGACTCGTCGTTCGTCGTCTACGTCCTCGTGGCACTCGGAATCGTCGGGGCTACAGAAGTTTTCGGCGCGTTCGCGCGTCGTATGCGCTTCTCGGCGACACACGACACGCTCACCGGTCTCCTCAACCGCTTCGGGTTCGAGTCCAAGGTCGAGAAGATGCTGCCCGCGTGTGCAAGTCGCGGATTGTCCGTCAGCGTCGCCGTTCTGGATCTGGACAACTTCAAACAGATCAACGACGAGTACGGCCATATCGCCGGCGACGTCTTGCTGTCCAGGGTGTCGAAAGCATGGAAGGCGGAGATCGGTCGTCGCGACGTGTTGGGACGGCTCGGGGGAGACGAGTTCGTGTTGTTCATGCCTGGCGTTCTCGAGGCCGAGGCGTGGCAGATCATCGACCGCCTACGACGGGCACATCGCGCCGAGTGGAGCGTGGGACTGGTGTGCATGCCTGCGACGCGACGCTGGGTGGACGTCTATCGTGCGGCCGACGCCGATCTCTACCGCGCCAAGCGCGCTCGCCCATCGCGGGCACAGAAGGCGTCACGGACCGATACGCCGGGCTCCGACGATTCGGAGTGGAGAATAGCGCGCTGACGCTTGCTCCACAGAATTCATCCACAGTCTGTGGATGAATTCTCCGTCGCGGTCGCGGCTCGCGGTTCAATTGTCCTGATGCGTCGGCACATTCGTCGACGTGCGAGGTGGGCGATCGAGCGGGGGCGGCATGTCGTTGGCGTGGGGGGATGTTCGAAACTGGAATCCGTCGGAGGTCGGCGTCCTCGCCCGGCGCATCCGTGACTCGTCGAAATCAATGGACGACCGAAGTGTGGATCTGGCGGGCTTACTGAAACAGCTCGACTGGCACGGTCCGGCCGCAGATGCTGCCCGTGCGGCGATGAACGGCCTCGAAAGCGATGTCGGAGAACGTGCCCGAGTGCTGAGCGCCGTCGGTCGGTGCCTGGACGAGATGGCCATCGCGATGTATCCGCTGACGCATGCGGTTCGTGAGTGCGCAGCCGACGCGGACGGCACGTCGATGTCCATCGGTTCCGACGGCACCGTGGTCGACGGCCTCCCGGCGTACACGAGTGCTGCCGCTGATGCCTGGGGTATCGCCCGCGACCGAATGCGGATTCGGCGGGAGCTCGAGGAACGAGCCGCCGCATTGCTCGCTCGGGCAGAGGAACTGGACGGACGTACCGCAGCGTCGTTGAACCGGTGCGAGAACGGCGAGGATCGGACGCGGCAGGCCACAGTGGACCCTCCGGTGCCAGGAACGCCGGCGGCGAACGCGGCTTTCTGGGACGCGGCGACTCAGGCCGAACGGACCGAATTCCTGGTGCGTCGACCGGAACTGCTGGGCAATCTCGACGGCATTCCGGCCCACGTTCGCGACGCGGCGAACCGTCGCGTGCTGGCCCAGGAGCGAACACGGCTCGCGGAAGTCGTCGAGGAACTACGTAAAGAATTGCAAGGCAACAAGTTCGGAGGAGCATTCAGCAACGCCGACGCAGGGCTCGCGCAGACCGAGAAAAGGCTGGCCGCGTTGGACGCCGTCGCGACCACTCTTGCGAAGGGAAACAGGCAACTGCTGGTGCTCGACAATCACTCCGCCGACGACACATTGGCCGCTGTCGCGGTGGGTGATGTCGACACGGCAACCCATGTAGCGGTGTTCGTCCCGGGAATGAACTCCGACGTGCAGAGCGACCTGATTCGGTACGACGGCGACATGGATGCGCTCGAAAGAGCTGTGCGACAACAGCTTCCGTCGAACGACACGGCCGCGGTGGTGACGTGGATGAATTACTCGACGCCACACACCGGCTGGAGTCTGTTCGACCCGAACCGTTCCGTCGTCGGCGCGGGCGCTGCCGTCGCCGGTGGTGCCAGGCTCAGCACGTTCCTCGACGGCCTCGACGCGTCGAGACGCAGCGACCCGCACCTGTCGCTGCTCGGACACTCGTACGGCTCGCTGACCGCGGCACATGCGGTGCGCGACGCGTCGGCGACCGGTGTCGACGAGTTCGTCTCGGTGGGCTCGCCGGGCCTCGGCGTCGGGACCGTGCACGAACTGTCGATCCCGCCCGGGCACCTCCACGTCGGCGAGGCGGCCGGCGACGTCGTCGTCGATCTCGGTGTGTTCGGTGCCGATCCGAGCGAACTCGCAGGCGTCGAGGAGTTGCCCACCACGGCAGCAGGCGACCTGCGAGCATCGGACGGGCACAGCGACTACTTCACCGACGGCACGACATCGCAGCAGGCGATTGCTCGGGTCGTTGCAGGACTGGACTAGAGCCGGGAGTGAAGCCCCAGGAATGACCCGTTCAGACCTGTGGTGTCTCGACGATGCGTGGGGTGTCGTCGGCGTAGTCGGACAGGCTGGGCGGCGCGTCGGCCGGACGCTGGACCGTCCGTCGACGCTTGGTGGCGAGAAAGGCTGCACCTGCTGCAGCACCGAACAAGGTTCCGAAGACGACCAGCCGGCGAGTCCGTCGGGACACACCCGCCGTCGACCGTGCCTTCTGCTTCTTCGCCTTCTTCCGACGCGCGAGCTCGGTGCGGGCGAGCGAGTAGCCCCGCGTAGCGACTGCGGCACCGATACCGGCAGGTCCGGTGCTGGCGATCCTCGCAGCATGCAGCAAATTGCCACCCGTGCCGACGGCGACGTCGCGAACCTTCGATGTGCTGGTCATGACACCACTGTTCCATATAGAGGCAGTCGTGCCCCGGCACCCGGCCACGAGGAGCGGCGACAATGGCACGATGGTGGTGTGACTTCACCAAACAAGACATCCACGGCAACGCTGCACACCAACCGCGGCGACATCGTCATCGAACTGTTCGGCAATCACGCGCCGAAGACGGTCGAGAACTTCGTCGGCCTCGCCGACGGCTCGAAGGAGTACACGACCACCAACGCGTCCGGCGGAAACTCCGGCCCGTTCTACGACGGCGCGATCTTCCACCGCGTCATCGACAACTTCATGATCCAGGGCGGTGACCCGACGGGCACCGGAACCGGCGGACCGGGCTACAAGTTCGGCGACGAGTTCCACCCGGAACTGTCGTTCGACCGCCCCTACCTGCTGGCCATGGCCAACGCGGGCCCGGGCACCAACGGCTCGCAGTTCTTCATCACCACGGTGAAGACGCCCCACCTGAACCGTCGCCACACCATCTTCGGCGAGGTCACCGACGAGGCGTCGAAGAAGGTCGTCGACGAGATCTCCGGTACCGCTGTCGGCCGCGGCGACCGCCCGGTGGACGAGGTCAAGATCAACAGCATCACGATTTCCTGACGGTTTCTCCCACAGAAGGAACTCGATACATGACGAACCCCGGCTGGGGTGGCGCGCCCGGCGATCAGCCCACCCCACCTCAGTCGAGGTGCGTTCGGCATCCCGATCGACCCACGGGTCTTGCCTGCTCGCGTTGTGGCAGACCCGCCTGCCCGGACTGCCTGCGCCCGGCAGCGGTCGGTCAGCACTGTGTCGACTGCATTCAGGCCGCCAACCGGTCGGCCGCGCCGGTGCGTACCGTCGTCGGCGCGCCTGCGTCGTCCAGGTACGGCCTGGTCACGTACATCATCATGGGCCTCAACGTGCTGGCCTTCGCGGTCACCGCCGCACAGTCCGGCTCGTTGATGGAGAACACTCGCGGGTCCGCGCTTTTCCAGCAGTGGGCCCTGTACGCGCCTCTGGTCGCCACCGGCGACGTCCAGCGCGTCATCGGTAGCGGATTCCTGCACTACGGGCCCATCCACCTGCTCGTGAACATGTTCGCGCTGTACATCATCGGTCGCGATCTCGAAGCGATCCTCGGTAAGGCCCGCTACGTCGCGGTGTACGTCGTGTCGCTGCTCGGCGGCAGCGCGTCGGTACTGGTCCTCGAGTCGCCCGGCGCCGTCACGGTGGGTGCGTCGGGTGCGATCTTCGGTCTTCTGGGTGCTCAGGCCGTCGTGCTGCTGCGGCTGAAGCGCAGCCCGACGCCGGTTCTGGTCATCATCGGTCTCAACATCGTCATCAGCATCTCGATCCCGGGGATCTCGCTGTGGGGACACATGGGCGGGCTCGTGGCAGGAGCCGCCGCTACCGCAGCCGTCGTGTTTCTGCCGAGCCGCACGCGGTCGCCGAAGGTGGCGTGGGCGGGAGTTGCCGCGGTTGCGGTCGTCGCGCTGGCGATCATCGCGGTGCGCATCCTCGACATCCGTGCCCAGATGGGTATCTAGAACCGACGTCTACGACGCTTCGCGCGCCGCGGGAGCGTTGATCTCCGTCCACACCTCGTCGAGCGACAGGCCGAGGACGTCGGCGATGGCCGCGATGGTCGGGAACGCGGGCGTCGCGACCCGGCCCGATTCGATCTTCCTCAGAGTTTCCGGTGACACCCCTGCATCGAGGGCGGTCTCGAGCATCGAACGAGAGCCTCGAGCTCGACGCAGGAGGGAGCCGAGACGCTGACCTCGCTCGACCTCCACGGGTGTGAGTGGCAACCTGACCATGTCGCCAATACTAATACCGGGATAATATGACCGGGATAGTTATTGGTTTCACGAGGAAGGCGCCCCATGATCGAGATTCTGAGTCCCAGCCAGCTGCCGCAGGCGAGGAAGGCAGGCGCGTTCGTCGCCGAGATCCTGCAGACGATGAAGCAACGGGCCACCGTCGGAACCAACCTGCTGGACATCGACCGGTGGACGAAAGAGATGATTCTGGGCGCGGGCGCCGAGTCCTGCTACGTCGACTATGCGCCGTCGTTCGGCCGCGGACCGTTCGGGCACTACATCTGCACCGGGGTGAACGACGCTGTGCTGCACGGCAAGCCGCACGACTACACGCTTGCCGACGGCGATCTGCTGTCCCTCGATCTGGCCGTGATCACCGGCGGTCTCGCTGCCGATTCCGCGATCAGTTTCATCGTGGGCGACGCGCGACCTGCGGAGAGCGTCGCGCTGATCGACGCGACCGAACGCGCACTCGCCGCAGGTATCGCGGCCGCGGGGCCGGGGGCGCGCATGGGAGACGTCTCGCATGCCATCGGAACCGTGCTTCACGACGCGGGATACTCGGTCAACACCGAATTCGGTGGTCACGGCATCGGGTCGACGATGCATCAGGATCCGCACGTGTCGAACACCGGACGCCCCGGTCGTGGATACACGCTCCGACCGGGACTTCTTCTCGCGCTGGAGCCGTGGGTCATGGTGGACACCGACGAACTGGTCACCGACGACGACGGCTGGACTCTGCGTAGCGCGACCGGGTGCCGGACCGCACACAGCGAGCACACGATCGCCATCACCGACGACGGCGTGGAAGTGCTCACCCGCATCTAACGATGCGGTGGCACGAACCCGTTTTGCTCGAGTGCGTCGTACACGTCCCGTGGATCGGCGCCGAGGTCCCAACGACCGAGGATGACGAGCCGGTCGTCGTCCTCGCCGGCTCGGCGGAGATCGAGCTCGAGCATCGGGATGCGTCGACCCAGGCGTGGGTAGCGGACGAGCTTGATCCGGCTGACCTCGTCGGCTCGGTAGGTGTGCACCCCCGACAGACGCTTCATCGCCAACGATCCACCGTCTATCCACAGCCGCGGCCGCTGGAACGCTGCCAATCCGGCGATTATCCACAGGCCGAGGGCCGCAGCCGACACGAGAAATCGACCGGCAGGATCGACATCTGTGACGAACGCGACGATGACCAGCACGAATCCGCCGACCGCGAGTGCGATCACTGCCGCCATCGGCGTCGCCCAGGACAAGTTGTGCACATCCTGTGGATGGTTCGACGACTTATCCACAGTAATTATCCACATTGTTAGTGAATGACATGTGTGTAACTAGGCGGGAGCGTCCCGCCGTCATCGCCACCGCATGGTCATGACGAGCCCGACGACCATGAATCCGAAACCGATCAGGAAGTTCCACGCACCGAGTGCGTCCATCCACGGAAGGTTCTCGGCAGCGAGGTAGTAGACGAGCAGCCACAGAAGCCCTACCAGCATCAATCCGAGCATCACCGACACGTAGAGGGTGCTGGACGGGCCCGCTTTCACGGAGCCGGGCGTGTGGGTCGCCGGGGCGACCGTGTAGTCCTTCTTCTTGCGAACCTTCGATTTGGGCACGGGTGAACCCCTTCGTCGTCGTTGCTCGCTGACGTCGTCTCGCCTGTGGACAACCATGGGACAGACTGTGGACAACGCCTGTGCGCGCGAGCGGGTAGCGTCTGCTTGCGAAGAGAGCGTCGCACGTGGCGATACTCGTCCAGTACACGCTAGCGCAGGACTTTCTCTGGGGAGAGCACCGGACTTTCGACATGACCGACCATCACCGACAGCGTCCGACGGACCGCGTCTGGCAGATCATGGTGGTCGTCGTGTGCGTCGTGACCGGAATCCTGCTCGCGACGACCAGGCAGATCTCCGCGGGTGACGAAATCCGCAGGTCGGACACGACCCGGGTGTCGGACCTCGTACGGGGCGCGCAGAGCAGCACCGACGAAGCCGAGGCCGCCCGCGCCGAGCTGACGCGTCGGCTCGAGGAGTTGCAGAGTTCGGCCGGTTCACGAGACGCCGAGGTGGGCGACGCCCTCGCGCAGTCCGACGCGCTGGGCTTGCACCCCGAGTCGGGCGCGGGCGTCGTCGTCACGCTGACCGACGCGTCGCGCGGCGCCGACGGCCGTTACGCGACCGACGCGAGACCTGACGACCTCGTCGTTCATCAACAGGACGTTCAGAGCGTATTGAACGCGCTGTGGACCGGGGGCGCGTCGGCGATCGCGATGCAGGACCAACGGATCGTCAGCGAGATCGCACCCAGATGCATCGGGAACACGCTGTTGCTCGGTGGCCGCACCTACAGTCCGCCGTACGTCGTCACCGCCCTCGGCGATCCTCGAAGACTGACGGCGGCCCTCGACAACGACCGGGGCGTCCGCGTGTACCAGCAGTACGCGCAGCGGTACGGGCTCGGATACGAGGCGAGATCGGCGGACGAGCTCTCGGTGCCGGGCTACACGGGTGTCGTCCGGACGCGGTTCGCTCAGCCTGTGAGGTGACGTCGGCTCGTGCCGAGCGGCTCGCCTATCCTTGCCCTATGCGCATCCTGGTCGTCGACAACTACGACAGCTTCGTCTTCAACCTCGTGCAGTACCTCGGGCAGCTGGGGGTCGACGCGACGGTGTGGCGCAACGACGACGACCGGCTCGCCGACCGCGACGCCGTCGCCGAGGAGTTCGACGGCATTCTGCTGAGCCCGGGACCGGGTACGCCGCAGCGAGCGGGCGCGACGATGGACCTGGTCGAAGCTGCGGCGAAAGCACGCACGCCTCTGCTCGGGGTGTGCCTCGGCCACCAGGCGATCGGTGCTGCATTCGGCGGTACCGTCGACCGTGCACCCGAGTTGCTGCACGGCAAGACCAGCAAGGTTCATCATTCGGGCGAAGGCGTGCTGGCCGGCCTGGAGGAACCGTTCACCGCGACGCGGTATCACTCGCTGACGGTTCTGGCCGACACCGTTCCCGACGTTCTCGAAGTCACCGGCCGCACCGATACAGGGTTGGTCATGGCGATGCGTCACCGCGAGCTGCCGATACACGGTGTCCAGTTCCACCCCGAGTCGATCCTCACCGAGGGCGGTCACCGGATGCTGGCGAACTGGCTCGCGGTGTGCGGCATGGAGCTGGACGACGGTCTGGTGCGTGAGCTCGAGGCGCAGGTCGCGAGTGCGGCTGCGCCACCCGTGCGTGCTTAGTTGGCCCAGGTTCCAACTATTCGCGCACGGCCGGGAGTGGAGCCTGCAGGAACGACCCATCGAGGCGGCGAAGCCGGGAGTGGAGCCTGCAGGAACGACCCATCGAGGCGGCGAAGCCGGGAGTGGAGCCTGCAGGAACGACCCATCGAGGCCGCGAAGCGCACTATCGCGGCGGAATTCCGAGAGTGCCGACGCTGATGCTCAGGCTTTGCTGCTTCGTGATCTCCGACCCGGCGGGCTCGGCCTGATTGACGACCTTGCCGACGAGCGTCGGGTCGAGCGTGCTCTGGTTCGTCGAGGTGATGCTCGAGCTGGTACCCGTCCATCCGGCGGCCTCGAGCGCATCCCGTGCCTGCGACGGCGTCAGTCCGAGTAGGTCCGGCATCGGGATCTTGTCGCCGTTGGACACGCGCAGGGTGATCGTGTCGCCGTCCGTGGCATTCGATCCACCCGTGGGCGACGTCGACACGACCTGCCCGGCGGGCTGACTAGAGTCGATGTTCTCGACCTGCACCTTGAATCCGGCGCCTTCGATGTTCGGCTGTGCCACCTCGAGCTGTTGTCCGACGACGTCGGGCACGCGAACCTGAGCCGGCCCGCTTCCGAGCGTCACTCGAACCGCGGAACCGACCGTGATACTCACACCGGACGACGGGTTCTGGTCGACGACCTTGTCCAGGTTCTCCGGCGTCGACGTTGCTCGCCCGACGTTTCCGTCGAGTTCGAGCCCGAGCGCGGACAGGGCCTGTGCGGCTTGCTGTTGCGTCTTGCCGTTCAGCTGCGGTACCTGCACCTGCTCCGGGCCCGTCGACACTTCGAGGTTGACGGTGCTCTTCGAGTCGACCTGGGAGCCGGCGCCCGGCCGCGTCGTGATGACGTTGCCTGCGGGAACGGTCGCGTCGGCCTTCTCCTGGATGGCGACGCGCAGATCCGCCTCGAGCAGCCGCGATTCGGCGTCGGACGAGGACAGGTTGGTGACGTCGGGAATGGACACGCGGTCCGGACTCGATCCGGGACCGAGCGACCACAGGAACGCGCCGACGATGCCGATGACGACGACTGCGGCGAGGGTGAACAATGCGATACGGAGTCCGCGTCGCTTCGGCTGATCGTCACGGCCGTCGGAGTGCCGTCCCCCGGACGTCGACACGGCCCGCGATTCGGAGCTGTGCGACGAACGCGAATCCATCGAGCCGAGGATCGTCGTGCGGTCCTCGTCGTTCATGACCGTGGGCGCGCTCGGCCGCTGCCCACCGAGAACACGGACGAGGTCGGTCCGCATCTCGGCGGCGGTCTGATACCGGTTCGCCGGGTTCTTCGCCATCGCCTTCAAGATGATGGAGTCCAGCTCGCGCGGCACCGACGGGTTGACGCGCGACGGCAGCTGCGGATCCTCGCGGACGTGCTGGTACGCGACGGCGACGGGTGAGTCACCCTTGAACGGCGGCTCGCCGGTGAGCACCTCGTACAGGACGCAGCCGAGGGAGTAGACGTCGGAACGCGCGTCGACCTGCTCGCCTCTGGCCTGCTCGGGCGACAGATACTGTGCCGTGCCGATCACCGCGGCGGTCTGCGTCATCGGGCTCGAGCTGTCGGCGATGGCTCGGGCGATGCCGAAGTCCATCACCTTGACCGCGCCCGCGTTGTTGATCATCACGTTCGCGGGTTTGACGTCGCGGTGCACGATGCCGTTGCGATGGCTGAAGTCGAGCGCGGCACAGACGTCGGCGATCACTTCCATCGCACGACGCGGTGCCATCGGGCCTTCCGCGCGCACGATGTCGCGCAGGGTGTGCCCGTCCACGTACTCCATGACGATGAACGGCAGCGGACCGGCTTCGGTTTCGGCCTCACCGGTGTCGTACACGGCGACGATGGCCGGGTGGTTGAGTGCTGCTGCGTTCTGAGCTTCACGTCGGAATCGCAGGTAGAACGTAGGGTCACGCGCGAGATCGGCACGCAGAACCTTGATGGCGACGTCGCGATCCAGTCGTTCGTCGCGCGCCAGATGGACCTCGGACATGCCACCGAAGCCGAGAATCTCGCCCAGCTCGTACCGGGATGAGAGATTGCGGGGAGTCGTCATCGCTGTCCTTGTCGATCTGGCATGAAGGGGTTCGAGGGTTCCTCGCCCTGGCTGTCCTCGTCGCCTGCGCCCGGCAGCCCGGGCAACGTGAAGCTGGGCAAGGTGAAGCCGCCACCCGTCGTGGTCGTCGGAGCAGCTGTCGTCGTCGGCGGCTGCGTCGTCGTGGTGGGTTCGGGTGTGGTGGTGGTCGGCTCGGGGGTGGTGGTCGTCGGTTCCGCAGTCGTGGTAGTCGGCCGTGTGGTCGGCGGCTCGGTCGTCGGTTCGACGGTGGTCGTCGTGGTCGTAGGCCGTGCGGTGGTCGACGTCGGCGGCGTGAACGGGGCGGGCGTGTCGTCACGCCCGTTCAACAGGACGAACCCACCGATCAGCAGCGCGAGAACGAGCAGCCCGGCACCGCCCCACGCGAGCGCCTTCTGCGCACTCGTCATGCCGGACTTCTCGTCCGGCGGCGGTGTGACCGCCGCGCCGGTCTGCGGTCCCGAGTACTGGTTCTGCGACGTCGGCATCATCTGCGTACTGCTGGGTGCTACGACACCGGGCATCATCACGCGTCCGGTTCCCGGTCCCCGCCCGTTTCCGGGGGCGGGTGGGCGACGGCCCGCGCGGACGGCGGCCACGGCGTCGGCGAACTCGCCGCCGTTGGAGTAGCGCGCGACGGGATCCTTGGCCATCGTGATCTCGATGAGCTCGCGCACGTGCGGCGGAAGGTCGGTCGGGAGCGGCGCAGGCATCTCGCGGACGTGCTTCATCGCCACCGTCAGGGCGCCTTCGCCGGTGAACGGCCGCGATCCCGACAACGCCTCGTAGCCGACGGCACCGAGCGAATAGACATCGCTGGCCGCGGTCGCTTCGCTGCCGAGAGCCTGCTCGGGTGCGATGTACTGGGCCGTGCCCATGACCATGCCGGTCTTGGTGACGGGTGATGCGTCGACGGCCTTCGCGATACCGAAGTCGGTGATCTTCACCTGCCCTGCCGGCGTGATCATGATGTTGCCGGGCTTGACGTCGCGGTGCACGACGCCCGTGGAGTGCGCGACCTGCAGCGCGCGTCCGGTCTGCTCGAGCATGTCGAGGGCATGACCGAGCGGCAGTCGGCCGACGCGTCCCAGCACCGCGTTGAGCGGTTCTCCGTTGACGAGTTCCATGACGAGGTAAGCGAGCGACTCGCCTGCTTCGTCCCTGGTCTCGCCGTAGTCGTAGACGCCTGCGATGCCGGAGTGGTTGAGCTGGGCGGTCGTTCGCGCCTCGAACCGGAACCGCTGCAGGAATTCCGGATCCTCGGAGAACTCGGCCTTGAGGACCTTGACGGCGACCTTACGGTCCAGCCTGGTGTCCATCGCTTCCCAGACCTGACCCATGCCACCCGTGGCGATGAGTCGGATCAGTCGGTAGCGCTGTGCGATCAGTGCACCGTTGCTCAACGGCATGACGTCACCTCCCCTGCAATCCGGCCGCGATGACGGCGCGTCCCACCGGGGCGGCCACCGAGCCACCCGTCGCGGCGAGTGCCCGGTCGCCGCCGTCCTCGACAATGACGGCAATCGCGATCTTGGGGTTGTCGGCAGGTGCGAACCCGATGTACCACGCGTGCGGAGGCGTGTTCCTCGGGTCGGTGCCGTGCTCGGCCGTTCCGGTCTTCGACGCGATCTGCACGCCGGGGATCTTGCCTTCGGATCCGGCGTTGTTCTCGGCGCCGACCATCAACGACGTCAGCGTCGCAGCAGTCTCGGGGCTGATCGCCTGCCCTTCGGACTGCGGCGTCGTCGTCGCCAGATCCGACAGGTCGGGGGACTGCAGTTGCGCGACCATGTGCGGTGCCATGCGGACTCCGCCGTTGGCGACGGTCGCCGCGATGATCGCGTCCTGCAACGGCGTCAGCGCCACGTCGCGCTGGCCGATGCTCGTCTGGCCCAGGGCGGCGTCGTCGGGAATCGAACCGATCGTGCTGTCTGCGACGGGCAGCGGTACGGACGTCGTCTCGGAACCGATGCCGAATGCCGACGCCGTGTCGCGCAACGCGTCGGCACCCGTCTTGATGCCGAGCTCCACGAAGGCGGTGTTGCACGACCGGGCGAACGCTTCCCGCAGCGACGCGGTCGGTGCACCGCCACACGTGCTGCCGTTGTAGTTCTCGAGGGTCGTCTCGGTACCGGGCAGCGTGATGTTCGGTGCGGCGGTGAGCTGATCGTCCGGCGTCGCGCCCTCTTCGAGTGCCGCAGCGGTGACCAGAACCTTGAACGTCGAACCCGGCGGGTACGTCGCCGAGATCGCGCGATTGAGCAGCGGCTTGTCCGGGTCGGCGTTGAGCGCGTCCCACGCTGCCGTCGTCTGCTCGCCGTCGTGGCTGGCGAGGGTGTTCGGGTCGTAACTGGGTGTCGACGCCATCGCGAGGATGTTGCCGGTCGACGGCTCGATCGCGACGACGGAACCGGTGTATCCGCGCGAGGTCAGCTGGTCGTACGCGACCTGTTGGACGACGGGATCGATCGTGGTGACGACGTTGCCACCTCGAGGATCGCGACCGGAAATCAGATCGAACAGTCGACGGCCGAACAGGCGGTCGTCGGATCCGTTGAGCACCTCGTCCTCGCTGCGTTCGAGTCCGCTGCTCGAGAACAGCATCGAGTAGAAGCCGGTGACCGGAGCGTTGGCCAACGGGCTGGACGTCGACAGCGGGTTCGGCGGGTACGTGCGCAGGTACTTGTAGCGGTCGTCGGTGGCGACGGACGCGGCGAGCACCTGACCGCCTGCCGAGATCTGCCCGCGCTGGCGGGAGTACTCGTCGAGAAGGACGCGAGAGTTTCGCGGGTCGCTGCGCAGATCGTCCGCCTTGATGACCTGCAGATAGGTCGCGTTCGCGAGAAGTGCGACGACCATCACCATGACGGCGATGGAGACGCGCCGGAGGGGAGTGTTCACTTGCGCTTCACCATCTCGGTCGGTGCGTCGGCGATCGGCGCGGCCGGAGCCGGCTTCTTCTTCGGCGTCGCGGGCTCACGGGCGGCGTCGGAAATCTTGATCAGAAGCGCGAGCAGCAGATAGTTGGCGAGCAGAGACGATCCTCCATAGGACAGATACGGCGTCGTCAGGCCGGTCAGCGGGATGAGCTTGGTGACGCCGCCGACGACGACGAACAGCTGTATGGCGATGGTGAACGACAGGCCCGCGGCCAGCAGTTTGCCGAAGCTGTCGCGAACGGCGAGGGCGGTTCGCAGGCCACGGATGATGAAGACCAGGTACAGGATCAGCACGGCCGCGAGACCGATCAGACCGAGCTCCTCGCCGACGGTGGCGATGATGAAGTCGGTCTTCGCGAACGGCACCTGCGACGGCCGTCCGCTGCCAAGACCCGTGCCCGCGAGGCCACCGGTCGCGAAGCTGAACATCGACTGCACGATCTGATAACCGGTGTCGTTGTAGTCGTCGAACGGGTGCAGCCACGTGTCGGTACGGATCTTGACGTGGCCGAACACCTGGTACGCGAACAGGAATCCGACGAGGAGCAACCCGAAGCCGATGATCAACCAGCCGACACGTTCGGTCGCGATGTAGATCATGACCAGCACCGTGCCGAAGATCAGCAGCGACGTGCCCAGGTCCTTCTCGAACACGAGAACGCCGACCGACACGATCCACACCAGCAGGATCGGGCCCAGGTCGCGTGCACGCGGGAAGTCCATGCCGAGGACGTGTTTGCCTGCCGTGGTGAACAGTTCACGCTTGGCGACGAGGAGCGACGCGAAGAAGATCAGCAGCAGGATCTTCGCGAACTCACCGGGCTGAAGACTGAAGCCGGGCAACCGAATCCAGATCTTCGATCCGTTGACCTCGGAGAACGCCGACGGCAGGATCGCGGGGATGGCCAGCAACACCAGGCCGGCGAGCCCGACGGTGTAGCTGTAGCGAGCCAACGTGCGGTAGTCGCGCAACAGAACGAGCAGGGCGATGAAACCTGCGATCGCCAGCGTCGTCCACAGCACCTGCTGGGTCGCGTCGGGCGACGGAATCTCCTGTCCCAGATAGGCGGCCGTCTGTTGATCCGCCAGATCGAGTCGATGGATCAACACGAGGCCGAGTCCGTTCAGCAGCGCCACGATGGGCAGCAACAACGGATCCGCGTAGGGCGCGAACCGACGAACGGCCAAGTGCGCCACGGAGACCAACGCGAGGTAGGCGAGTCCGTACTTCGCGATGTCCCACGTGATGGTCTGTTCCTGGCTCGCCTCGACCAGAATCAACGACAGCGTCGTGATCAGGACCGCGGCACCGAGAAGCAGCAACTCCACGTTGCGACGGTTCGACTGCACCGGAGCAGGAGCGAATCCTCCCGGTGGACTCGGAAACGACGCGCCCACAGATGGATTGGAACTCATCCGGTACCGGCCCTGCAGTTCTGACCCGCCACCTGAGGCACCGAGGGAGTGGGTTCGACGGTCGTGACCGGCGGCTGCGGTGCCTCCGGCGCCGGCGGAGCATCCGTGGTCGGAACCACGGGAGGTGCCCCGGGTTCCGGCGTCGTCACCGGCTGGTTCGGGGTGGGTGTCGGCGTCGACGTTGCGGTGGTCGCCTCGCACGGAGGCAACAGATCACCATCGGCGAGGCGATACATCTGACCGTTCGCGTCCTCGAGCCGTCCCGACGGCAGTCCGGCGCGAACCTGTTCGCGCGCAGCCGGTGCCAAGTCGTCGATCTCGAAGGCGTCGCAGTCGCTCGGCGCGGTGTCCGGCGCCGTCAACGTCAACGCGCCCTCGGCGTCGAGGCAGCCGATGGTGTGTACGGACTGCAGCGAGTAGCCCAGGATGGATCCGGGCACGCCGCGCAGCACGGCGACGCGGCCCGTGTCCTCGCCGACGTAGTAGTTGTTTCGGATCAGCGTGTTGGCGACGAACGCGCCGCCCACGAGCAGCGCGACGACGGCGAGCGCGACGAGAGTCCACCGCAGCTTGTGCGACTTCTTCTCGGGCTCGGGTGGGGGCGTCGTGATCCGCTTGGGTGTCGCGCGGGGAGGCCGCATCGCCGCGGCGCGTCCCGCAGCGGTGTTGGGGGGAGGGGAGTCCTCTTCGTCCTCGGTGCTGGCAGCGCCGCCGAGGATCGGGTGGCTCTGCCCGTAGTCGAGGTCGATGACGTCGGCGACGACGACCGTCACGTTGTCCGGTCCACCGCTGCGCAGCGCGAGTTCGATGAGGCGGTCGGCGCATTCACCGGAGTCGCCCTCGTTCATCGTGTTCTCGATGGTCTCGTCGCTGACCACGTCGGACAGGCCGTCGGAGCACAGGAGGTAACGGTCCCCGGCTCGGACCTCGCGCACGGTGAGCGTCGGCTCGATTTCGTTGCCGGTCAACGCGCGCATGATCAACGACCGCTGCGGATGCGTGTGCGCCTGTTCCGGAGTGATGCGTCCCTCGTCGACGAGCGATTGCACGAACGTGTCGTCGCGGGTGATCTGCGTCAGCTTCTTCTCGCGCAACATGTAGGCACGGGAGTCGCCGATCTGCACGAGCCCGATCTTCTTGCCCGCGAACAGAATTGCGGTCAGGGTCGTACCCATGCCGTCGAGCTCTGGCTCGTCCTCGACCTGGTCGGCTATGGACGCGTTGCCTTCTCGCGTCGCGGCCTCGAGCTTGCCGAGCAGATCGTCGCCCGGTTCGTCGTCGTCGAGATGCGCCAGCGCGGCGATCATCAACTGCGACGCGACCTCGCCTGCCGCATGGCCGCCCATACCGTCGGCGAGCGCCAACAGGCGCGCACCGGCATAGACGGAATCTTCGTTGTTCGAACGGACCAGTCCGCGATCGCTGCGGGCCGCATAGCGGAGTACCAGAGTCACGGGCGCAGCTCGATCACGGTCTTGCCGACGCGCACCGGCGTGCCCAGCGGAACGCGGACGGCGGTGGTGACCTTGGCGCGATCCAGGTAGGTGCCGTTGGTCGAGCCGAGATCCTCGACGTACCAGTCGCCGCCGCGCGGCGACAGGCGAGCATGACGGGTCGACGCGTAATCGTCGGTCAGCACGAGCGTCGAGTCGTCGGCTCGGCCGATCAGAACCGGCTGCGTACCGAGTGAAATGCGGGTTCCGGCGAGACCGCCCTGCGTCACCACGAGATTCTTGGCAACCTTCTGCTTGGAGAACGACGGGAGCACCTTCGAGCCACCCGTGTACCGCGCGGGCATCCGCATGCCGGACGCTGCGTAGATGTCGCTACGAAGGGTCCGGAGGACGGCCCAGACGAAGAACCACAGCAACAGTAGAAAGCCTGCTCGGGTCAGCTGCAGAATCAAGCCCTGCACAGCCGTCCACCTCCTTCGCCACCATCTTGTTCGTTCACGGTGAGACGAGCCCCGAATACGGCCCCCGTGGCCGTGCCCTTCGTGCGGACACGGCATCTCACGCAGCATCCTAGGGTGAAGCTGCGTGTGGAGATCACCATACTGGTGGGGCCGTTTAAACGATGCGGACCAAGATCTCGGAGTGTCCGGCGCGGATGACGTCGCCGTCGGCGAGCTGCCAGTCCTGTACCGGGGCGCCGTTGACGGTCGTGCCGTTGGTCGAGCCGAGATCCGACAGCATCGCGACGCGTCCGTCCCATCGAATTTCCACGTGGCGACGGGACACGCCGGTGTCGGGCAGGCGGAACTGGGCGTCCTGGCCGCGGCCGATGATGTTCTGGCCGTCGCGTAGCTGGAAGTAGCGGCCGCTGCCGTCCTCGAGCTGCAGCGTCGCCGTCAAGCCCTGGCTGTCGCCGTACGTGGGCTCGTCGTAGCGGTAGCCGCCCTGCTGGTAGCCGCCCTGCGGCTGCGGCGGGTAGTCGTACGACGGCTGCTGCTGGTAGCCCTGGCGTCCCTGCTGGTCGTAGCGCTGACCGTCGTAGGCCTGCTGATCGTAGTTCTGGTCCGAGTACGCCTGCTGGCCGTAGCCCTGGTCGGCGTAACCCTGGTCCGAGTAGGCCTGCTGGCCGTAGTTCTGCTCCGGGTACGCCTGCTGGCCGTAGCCCTGGTCGGCGTAGTTCTGGTCGGAGTAGGCCTGCTGGCCGTACGCCTGCTGGTCGTAACCCTGCTCGTAGGAGCCCTGGTCGTACGACTGCGGGTCGTAGCGATCGTCCTGAGGCGCGTTGCCCGGGTACGGCGTGCCGTTGCGGTAGCCCTGGTCGCGTCCCTGCGCGTCGTAGCCGTTCTGCTGCGCGTACCGCGGATCCTGCCCGGGTGCCGGGTAGCCGCCACGACTCCGCGGATCCTGGCGAGAGCCGTCGGCCGGATCGCGGTTGGGGTCGTAGCCTGGGTTCTGCGTCATGGGGCCGGCTCCTGATGTCGACTGGGGTGGGGCTGACGGGCGCGGAGGTCGTGCGGTTGCAGTCGGTGATCGTCCCACATCGGGATCGACCGAACCACTGGCCCGGAACTGTCCGGTGTGCAGAGTGGGTGACGGTTCGAATCTGACTGCCACGTCGCCGTACGTCTGCCAGCCCTGATCTCGGATGTAATCGCCGAGGTGACGGGAGAATGCCTTCACCGTCAGATCTCGGTCGGCAGCCAGTTCGTCGTGATCGGAACTGTTGATGGTGATCACATAGCTGTTCGGTGCGAGGTAATGGCCACTCTCGAGCTGTGTGACTCGATCCGACGCCTCCTGCTGAAGCGCGGCTTCCACTTCTTGCGGAACCACACCGCCGCCGAACACGCGGGCGAACACGTCACCGACCGCTCCCTGCAACTTTCGCTCGAAGCGCTGGACAATGCCCATGGGTGACCTCTCCTCCCGGTCTCGATCCTCCTGTGACCGACGAGCGCGTGTCGGCTCGAGGTCGTCGTTCAAGCATGATATACGTTGCCGGTTGCCGGGCGTCGCCGCCGATGGGCTGGTAACGACGCGATTTCATCGCTGCCGGATGTGCGTGTTAGTGTTTTCGACGTCGCCCGGGCGGGTGGCGGAATGGCAGACGCGCTGGCTTCAGGTGCCAGTGTCCTTCGGGACGTGGGGGTTCAAGTCCCCCTCCGCCCACAACACTGGCCGCAGCTGATTCGATCGCTGCGGCCAGTTGTCATTTCCGGGGTTGTCCACAGCCCGCCGGTTCATACCCCCGGTGCGAGCCCGGCAAACTCCGCCTTCTCCCACGAACGCACGTGCCTGTGCGACGCGGCGGAACCACAGGTGTGTAATTTCCCCAAATCCCGCCCACGAGCGTGGATCTCGGTGCGCGTGGACCCCCGTGGGAGTAGTTTCCGTGCCGAGGGTGGTTACGACGCATGCATTTTCGAGCGCAGGGGGGCGCTATGAGCGACGTGAGAAATCACGAAACACCAGGTAGAGGGCCTGAATAGGTATACCTAATTTGCGAGGTGGGCTAGGTACTGACTTATCGTTTGTGGTTGGACCGGCGTACCCGATGCCCGATCCGCCCGTACGACGCTGCGAACTACACCGGAGCCCACCCGCTCGAGGTTAGTCGAAGATCGTCGATCCGGGGGTGCTGCTTCAACGGCGAACGGCACCGAAGAGCCGTCCGCGACGGCCGGCAATTCGTGCCGAGCCGATCCGACGTACTTGAAGGCTGGACTTATCCGAAGGCTAGGTATGAAGCACACTCCGGGCCCGCAAGGCCTCTACGACCCCCGTAACGAGCACGACTCCTGTGGTGTCGCGTTCGTCGTGGACATGCATGGTCGTCGTAGTCGAGACATCGTCGAGAAGGCCATCACCGCGCTGGTCAATCTCGAACATCGGGGCGCCGCCGGCTCCGAGCCGAACACCGGTGACGGCGCCGGAATCCTCATCCAGGTACCGGACGCCTTCTTCCGTGCCGTTGTCGATTTCGAGCTGCCCGCCGAAGGCGCGTACGCCACCGGAGTTGCGTTCCTGCCGCAGGGCAAGAAGGACGCTGCGCGTGCGTGCGACGACGTGGCTCGAATCGTCGAGGACGAGGGCATGCAGGTCCTCGGCTGGCGTGAGGTCCCCACCGACGACTCCTCCCTCGGTGCACTTGCGCGCGACGCGATGCCGACGTTCCGTCAGTTGTTCTTCGCCGCCCCCGACCGCTCCGTTACGGACCTGGAACTCGAGCGCCGCGCTTTCGTGATTCGCAAGCGCATCGAGCACGAGCTCGGTGAAGAGGGTGCAGGCAAGGACGTTCCCGGTCGCGAGACCGTCTACTTCCCGTCGCTGTCGTCGCAGACGTTCGTCTACAAGGGCATGCTGACGACGCCACAGCTCAAGGGCTTCTACCTGGATCTGCAGGACGATCGGCTCGAGAGTGCTCTCGGTCTGGTCCACTCCCGCTTCTCCACCAACACGTTCCCGTCCTGGCCGCTGGCGCACCCGTTCCGACGCGTCGCCCACAACGGCGAGATCAACACCGCTACCGGTAACGAGAACTGGATGCGCGCTCGCGAGGCTCTGATCGCCTCCGACGTGTTCGGCGGTTCCGAGGCGCTCGAGAAGATCTTCCCCGTCGTCACCCACGGTGCCAGTGACACCGCTCGGTTCGACGAGGTCCTCGAGCTGCTGCACCTCGGCGGACGCAGCCTGCCGCACGCGGTCCTGATGATGATTCCCGAGGCCTGGGAGCGTCACGAGTCCATGGACCCCGCTCGTCGGGCGTTCTACCAGTACCACTCGTCGCTCATGGAGCCGTGGGACGGACCTGCATCGGTCTGCTTCACCGACGGCACCGTCATCGGCGCGGTTCTCGACCGAAACGGCTTGCGCCCCAGCCGGTTGTGGGTCACCGAGGACGGCCTCGTCGTCATGGCGTCCGAGGTCGGCGTCCTCGATATCGATCCGGCGAAGGTCGTCAAGAAGGTCCGTCTGCAGCCCGGTCGCATGTTCCTCGTGGACACCGCGCAGGGACGCATCGTCTCCGACGACGAGATCAAGGACGAGCTCGCTGCCGAGCATCCGTACCAGCAGTGGCTCGACGAGGGGCTGACCTCGATCGACGATCTGCCGGATCGCCCGCACGTGCACATGCCGCACGACCGCGTCCTCATCCGTCAGCAGATCTTCGGCTACACCACCGAGGAGCTGAACGTCCTCGTCTCGCCGATGGCGAAGACCGGTGCCGAGGCAATCGGTTCGATGGGAACCGACACCCCGATCGCCGTCCTGTCGGCGCGCCCGCGCATGCTGTTCGACTACTTCTCGCAGCTGTTCGCGCAGGTCACCAACCCGCCGCTCGACGCGATCCGCGAAGAGATCGTCACCAGTCTCGGTGGCACCATCGGACCCGAGGGCGACCTGCTCAACCCGGGCCCCGACGCGTGCAAGCAGATCGTGCTTCCTCAGCCGATCCTGCACAACGACGATCTGGCCAAGCTCGTTCACATCAACGACGACGGCACCCAGGACGAACTGCGTTCGGTCGTGGTGCGTGGTCTGTACCCCGTCGCCGAGGGTGGTGAAGGACTCCGGAAGTCGTTGGAGGCCATCCGTTCTCAGGTGTCTGCCGCGATCTCCGGTGGCGCACGCATCATCGTGCTGTCCGACCGCGAGTCGAGCGAGAAGCTCGCGCCGATCCCGTCGCTGCTGCTGACCTCGGCCGTGCACCATCACCTGGTTCGCGAGAAGACGCGCACCAAGGTCGGTCTGATCATCGAGTCCGGTGACGCCCGCGAGGTGCACCACATGGCTCTGCTCATCGGTTTCGGTGCGGCAGCGGTCAACCCGTACATGGCCTTCGAGTCCATCGAGGACATGATCGAGCGCGGCGCACTCACCGGCATCGAGTTCGACAAGGCTGTCGCCAACTACATCAAGGCAGCAGGCAAGGGTGTCCTGAAGGTGATGTCCAAGATGGGCATCTCGACGCTCGCGTCGTACACCGGTGCGCAGCTGTTCCAGGTCATCGGCCTGTCGCAGGAGCTCGTCGACGAGTACTTCACCGGCCTCAACAGCCACCTGGGCGGCATCGACCTGGAGCAGGTCGCGCAGGACGTCGCCACGCGCCACGGCGTCGCGTACCTGGAGAACCGCCAGGAGCGTGCTCACCGCGAGCTCGAGACCGGTGGCGAATACCAGTGGCGTCGGGAAGGTGAGTACCACCTCTTCAACCCCGACACCGTGTTCAAGCTGCAGCACTCCACTCGCACGGGTCAGTACGACATCTTCAAGGAATACACGAAGATGGTCGACGACCAGTCCGAGCGTCTCGCGTCGCTGCGTGGCCTGTTCCGTTTCAAGACCGAAGAGCGCCAGCCGATTTCGATCGACGAGGTCGAACCGGCATCGGAGATCGTCAAGCGCTTCTCGACGGGTGCGATGAGCTACGGCTCCATCTCGGCCGAGGCGCACGAGACCCTCGCCATCGCGATGAATCGCCTTGGTGGACGGTCGAACTCGGGTGAGGGCGGCGAGGACGTCTCGCGCTTCGAGCCGGAGGAGAACGGCGACTGGCGACGCAGTGCCATCAAGCAGGTCGCGTCGGGACGCTTCGGTGTCACCTCGCACTACTTGACCAACTGCACCGACATCCAGATCAAGATGGCGCAGGGAGCGAAGCCCGGTGAGGGCGGCCAGCTTCCGGCGCACAAGGTGTACCCGTGGGTCGCCGAGGTTCGGCACTCGACGCCCGGCGTCGGCCTGATCTCGCCGCCGCCGCACCACGACATCTACTCGATCGAGGATCTCGCGCAGCTGATCCACGACCTGAAGAACGCCAACCCCGAGGCACGCATCCACGTGAAGCTGGTCTCCGAGGTCGGCGTCGGAACCGTCGCAGCAGGTGTCTCGAAGGCGCACGCCGACGTCGTCCTGATCTCCGGTCACGACGGTGGCACGGGAGCCACGCCGCTGACGTCGGTCAAGCACGCCGGTGGACCCTGGGAGCTCGGCCTCGCCGAGACTCAGCAGACGTTGCTGCTCAACGGACTTCGCGACCGCATCGTCGTCCAGGTCGACGGCCAGCTCAAGACCGGTCGCGACGTCATGGTTGCCGCACTGCTCGGTGGTGAGGAGTTCGGTTTCGCCACAGCACCTCTCGTCGTGTCGGGCTGCATCATGATGCGCGTCTGCCACCTCGACACCTGCCCGGTGGGTGTCGCGACGCAGAACCCCGTGCTGCGCAAGCGTTTCGCGGGCAAGCCGGAGTTCGTCGAGAACTTCTTCATGTTCATCGCAGAAGAGGTTCGCGAGCTCCTCGCGGAGCTCGGCTTCCGCACGCTGAACGAGGCCATCGGCCAGGTCCAGCTGCTCGACACGACCGCTGCCAAGGAAGCGTGGAAGGCGTCGAAGCTCGATCTGTCGCCGATCCTCGACGAGGTCGAGTCCGCGTTCATGAACCAGGACCTCTACAACACGGGCGTCCAGGATCACGGACTCGAGAAGGCTCTCGACCAGCAGCTCATCGTCCAGAGCCGTAACGCTCTCGACAAGGGCGAGAAGGTCACGTTCGAAATCAAGATCACGAACGTCAACCGCACGGTCGGCACCATGCTCGGACACGAGCTGACCAAGGCGTACGGCGGAGTCGGCCTGCCCGACAACACGATCGACATCACGTTCACCGGTTCGGCGGGCAACAGCTTCGGTGCCTTCGTTCCGTCGGGCATGACCCTGCGCCTGCACGGCGACGCCAACGACTTCGTCGGCAAGGGTCTGTCGGGTGGACGCATAATCGTGCGCCCGTCGCTGAACGCTCCCGAGGGCTTCGTCGCCGAGGACAACATCATCGGTGGCAACGTCTTCCTGTTCGGTGCGACGCAGGGTGAGGCTCTCATCCGCGGTGTCGTCGGCGAGCGTTTCGCAGTCCGTAACTCCGGTGCGGTGGCCGTCGTCGAGGGCGTCGGCGACCACGGTTGCGAGTACATGACCGGCGGCAAGGTCGTCATTCTCGGTGAGACGGGACGCAACTTCGGCGCCGGTATGTCCGGTGGCGTGGCGTTCGTGTTCGACCCGAACAAGACGTTCGAGGCCAACCTGAACACCGAGCTGGTCGACATCGAGGAGCTCGAAGGCGACGAGTTCACGTGGCTCAAGGACATCGTCACCCGTCACCACGAGGAAACGGGATCCGCAGTCGCAGAACGCATCCTGGCGGACTGGTCACAGCAGGTGAACCATTTCGTGAAGGTCATGCCGCGCGACTACAAGAAGGTACTGCTTGCCATCTCCGAGGCCGAGAAGTCGGGCGCGGACGTGGACGAGGCGATCATGGAGGCAGCTCGTGGGTGACCCACAGGGATTTCTGAAGAACACCGTCCGCGAACTGCCGAAGCGTCGGCCGGTCGACCTGCGTCTGATGGACTGGAAAGAGGTCTACGAGGACTTCTCGAAGGACACCCTGCGGACACAGGCCAGCCGCTGCATGGACTGCGGAATTCCGTTCTGCCACAACGGTTGCCCCCTCGGTAACCTGATCCCCGAGTGGAACGACCTGGTCTACAAGGATCGCTGGCGCGAGAGCATCGACCGTCTGCACGCGACCAACAACTTCCCGGAGTTCACCGGTCGGTTGTGCCCGGCGCCGTGTGAGGCGTCGTGCGTCCTGGGCATCAACCAGGATCCGGTCACCATCAAGCAGGTCGAGGTCGAGATCATCGACAAGGCGTTCGAGGAAGGCTGGGTCGCTCCGGTCTACCCGACGCATCTGACCGGCAAGACGGTCGCCGTCGTCGGTTCCGGTCCCGCGGGATTGGCTGCGGCACAGCAGCTCACGCGCGCCGGCCACACCGTCACGGTGTTCGAGCGTGCCGACCGCATCGGTGGTCTGCTGCGCTACGGCATTCCCGAGTTCAAGATGGAGAAGCGCCACATCGACCGCCGTCTGGCTCAGATGGAGGCCGAGGGCACGGTGTTCCGTACCGGCGTCAACGTCGGTGTCGACATCACCGCCGACGAGCTGCGCGCACAGTTCGACGCCGTCGTGCTGTCCGGTGGTGCCACCGCGTGGCGCGACCTGCCGATCGAAGGCCGCGAGCTCGAGGGCATCTACCAGGCGATGGAGTTCCTGCCGCACGCCAACCGTGTGCAGCAGGGCGACTACGCCGAGCCGCCCGTGTCGGCCAAGGGCAAGAAGGTCGTCATCATCGGTGGCGGTGACACCGGTGCCGACTGCCTCGGCACGTCGCACCGTCAGGGTGCCGAGAGTGTCCACCAGTTCGAGATCATGGCTCGGCCGCCTGCCGAGCGCGCCACCTCGACGCCGTGGCCGATGTACCCGCTGATGTTCCGCGTCGCGTCTGCGCACGAGGAAGGCGGCGAGCGCGTGTTCTCCGTCAACACCGAGCGTTTCGTCGGCAAGGACGGCAAGATCACCGCGCTCGAGGCGCACGAGGTCGAGTTCAAGGGCGGCAAGTTCGAGAAGGTCGAGGGTAGCGAGTTCACGCTCGAGGCCGATCTCGTCCTGCTGGCGATGGGCTTCGTCGGACCGGAGAAGCCGGGTCTGCTCACCGATCTCGGTGTCGATCTGAACGAGCGCGGCAATGTCAAGCGCACGAACGAATGGGCAACCAACGTCGACGGCGTCTTCGTCGCCGGTGACATGGGCCGTGGCCAGTCGCTCATCGTGTGGGCGATCGCCGAAGGTCGTTCCTGCGCAGCAGCTGTCGACACGTTCCTGCAGGGTGCAACGGCGCTCCCCGCGCCGATCGTGCCGACGCAGGCGCCGCAGCGGTAGTTTTCTCCCGCCCCCGGGCATCGTTGGGTCACTCCGCAGGCTCCGCTCCCGGCCGGCATCGATGGACCGCAGCAGCCGATAGACGGTTGCTACGGTCCATCGATGCGTTTCGGGGGCGTGCGTTCGGGGGCGAACGCTTCGGTTACCTCCGTTAACCGGACGGGCATCGTTTCGACATGGACGGCTGGCATTGTCACGGATGACAACGTCACGCCCGAGTATCAGTGAGGCCGTCCAGAATGCGTGTGAAGAAGCTCGTCGCTGCCGTCGGAACACTTGCGGCGGTCGTCGCGGGGACCTCCGCTCTGACTGCCGGTCCCGTGTCGGCCGATCCTGCCGACTGTCCCAGCCTCTACGTCGCCGCGATTCCCGGCACGTGGGAGACCAGTTCGGGCGCAGCCCCGCGGCCGGGCATGCTGACCGCCGTCACGGACCGCATCGCGAGCGCGGACATTCGCACCGAGTACGTGTCGTACCCCGCCACCGCGTTCCCGTGGGAGGGCGGTGTGTACGGCGAGTCACGCGCGATCGCGACGGCCAATGCGGGCGGCATGCTGAAGGTGATGGCGGATCGTTGCGGCGCAACGAAACTCGCGGTCATCGGCTACAGCCAGGGTGCCGACGCGGCAGGCGACCTCGCGGCCTCGATCGGCAGCGGTCTTGGCGTCGTACCCGCGGATCGGTTGGTCGCCGTCGGACTCATCTCCGACCCCAAGCGTTCCGACGTCGACGCGTTGGTCGGGCCCGAGGTCGTCGGCACCGGTGTCGGTGGGCCTCGGGTCGGCGGTTTCGGATTCGTCAGCCCGGTGGTTCGGACGTTCTGCGCCGTCGGCGATCTGTATTGCTCGACGCCGAAGGACGACTACATCGCGCGCCTCGCCGGGTTCCTCGCGGTGTCGTCCGATCCGAATCCGAACGTGCTGCAGCAGGCTGGGCAGGAGGCGCAGGTTCTGCTCGGTGACATCGCCGACGCGGGCGGCCTACCGATCCTGCAGGGCCAGCTGTCCGATAAGGCCAACGAGCAGCGTCGACGCGAGATCGACGCGTTCTACCGCTCCGGCATCCACCAGGAGTACGGCAGCTATGCCGTCGACGCGAACGGAACGAGCGCGACGACCTGGCTGGCGAACTACCTGCGCAGCAAGGCCTAGACCTTGTCGACGACGGCCTGCCGCGAACGAAGCAGCAGGTAGACGGCCACTGCGGCGACACCCATTCCCGCTGCACTCCATGCCGCGGCGAGGTTGAAGCCGTCGACGAAGCTCGATGCGGCCAACTCACGCAGCATGTCGTTCAGCGGCGCCGGGAGATAGTCGGCGACGGCCATACCGCCACCCACGGTTTCCGACGCGGGGCCGGCGACCTCGGGTGGTGTCTCCGGCGGTAGGGCGTCGGAGACGCGGTTGCGGTAGACAGTGGTACCGATCGTGCCGAGGATGGCGATGCCGACGGCGCCTCCCAGCTCGGCACCGGTCTCGGACAACGCCGATGCGGCACCTGCTTTCTCCGGTGCCGCTGCGGTGAGAACGATGTCCGAGTTCATCGTCGACGCCGCACCGATGCCGAGCATCATCGCCGTCATACCGGTGATGAGCAGTGGCAGTCCCGATCCGGCTTCGATGAAGGTCATCGTGAATGCGCCGATGCTGATCAGCAGCAGACCACCGGCGATGATGACACCCGTCGGGACGACCTTGCTGACGGTCGGAGAGAAGACGGCTCCCGCTGCGGCAGCCGCGGCCGGGATGAGCAGCCACAGGCCGGCGGCGAGCGGGCCGAGTCCGACCACCAGTTGCAGGTACTGCGACGCGAACAGACTGAAACCCGTGACCGCGAAGATGACGAGGAACTGCACGAGAACGGCTGTGGTGAAGGCACGTTCGGAGAACAGGGTGACGTCGATCAGCGGGTCTCGTCCGCGGCGTTGACGCCTGACGAAGAAGAAGCCGAGGATCAGCCCGCCGACGGCGGCCCCGATGGTCGCGGCGTCGAGGCCGTCCTGCGCGCCGTGCTTGATGGCGTAGACGATCCCGAGCATCGCGGCGATCGACAGAACGACGCTCAGGGGATCGAACTTCCCGGGGTCGGGATCCTTGAATTCGGGGACGAGCAGCGGGGCGCTGACCAGCAACAGCACCATCACCGGGATATTGACGAGAAACACCGAGCCCCACCAGAAATGCTCGAGCAGGAAGCCGCCGACGACGGGCCCGATCGCGCCGCCGCCCGCGAAGCCCGCCGTCCACAGTCCGATGGCTTCCTTGCGCTGCGCGGGATCGTGAAACATGTTGCGGATCAACGACAGTGTGCTGGGCGCGATGGTGGCGCCACCGACGCCGAGCAGGGCTCGCGCGACGAGCAACATCTCAGGCGAGGTGGAGAATGCGGCGATGAGCGATGCCGCACCGAACACGAGCGCGCCGATCAGCAGCAACCTGCGTCGGCCGATGCGGTCACCGACCGATCCCATCGTGATGAGCAGGCCCGCGAGCAGGAATCCGTACAGGTCGAGAATCCAGAGCGTCTGATTGCTGCTGGGCTGGAGATCCGCGGTGACCGCGGGCAAGGCCAGGTACAGCACCGAGATGTCCATCGAGACCAGCAGGATCGGAATGACGAGGACACTCAGCCCGAGCCAGTCTTTCCGCGTCGCCTTGTCGTGCACGATTCCCCTTCGCGTCGGGTGCCGGGTGGAGCGTCCGATATGACCGTACCGGCGCTTTCCGACAATTCGACGGCTACGCGAGGCTTGCGGACTCGTCGGGCACCCGCGTCGTCGAGACTCCTCGGTACACGAGACCGGAGATCACGAGCAGGACGACGGTGAGTGCGACGGCAACCCAGGCCGTCGACGTCATGGTCCCGTCGCCGATGTCGCGGGCACCGGCCGCGGTGTAGGCCATCGGCACGAAGGCCGACAACTGACCCCAGATCGCCGCGTTCGACGCGTACGCCGCGCCGCAGACGACGACCTGTACGAGCAGAAGCGCGAGATTGACCGCCTGTCCGACGGCTGCACCGAGCACACGCTGAATCGCACCTGCGGCGGCGAGGTAGGCGGCCGCCGAGACCAGCAGGAATGCACCGGCGCCGAGGAGGGCGCCGATCGAGGCGTCGGGTGCGGTGAACGCGAACGCGAGTGCTGCCGATACACCGACGGCCAGGGAGGCGACGCCTGCCGCAAGCCAGGAGCGTAGCCCGCGGAGTGACCCTGAATTCTGCGGGCGGCTATCCCGGCTGAGGACGCGCACGAGACTGACGGCCCCGACAGCACCGACGGCGACGAGCGCGGCGATCAGATACGGCGCGACCGACGCCTCCGGCTCGTCGACCGTCATTGCGGTAGGCGTCACGGCCGGTGCGCTCAGTTCCTTGGCCGACGGCAACCCGGCCGTCGCCTCGCTGACGTTCGTCTGGATGCCGCTGACGATGTCCGGGACCGGTTCTACGGATGTGACCAGCTGTTGCGTGCCCGCGCGCAGCTGCTTGCCGCCGTCGTCGAGCTGGCCGAGTCCGTCCCTGAGCTGGACGGTGGCGTCGCCGATCTGTCCTGTCGCAGTCAGGAATTGACTCGACGGGTCGTTGAGCTCGCTCGACAGCTGACGCGCCCCGCTCTTCAGTTCGGAGAGCTGGCCGAGTGTCTGCGGCCCGAGTCCCTGGGTGTTCAACGTGTCGATGACGCCGCGAATCTGTGCGGCAGCTTCCTGCGATCCGGGTGTCGGGAATGCGGCGACCTGGGCCGCTGCGGCCTCGAGCTGCGCGGTGAAACCTGCCTGCTGCTCACCCAATCCGGTGAGTTGATCGACCACCAGGTCGACGCCACCGCTGATCTGCGACGCGCCGTCGCCGAGCTGACCGATGCCGTCGCGGTACTGCACCCACCCGTCGGCGAGCTGGACCGTACCGTCGTGGGCCAGGGTGATGCCGTCGGACAGCTGTCCGGCACCGTCGTTGAGCTGGTTGCCCCCGTCGGTGAGCTGAGTCAGACCGCCGGACAGCAAGCTGATGGGAAGCCCAGCCCGCTGCAGGTTCTGCCGCGGCGACGCCAGCGGGTCACCGGACGCCTCGGCGGGCGTTTCGGTGGCAGTGTCCACCCGGACGGTCTCGGCCGGGTCGAGGTCGTAGCCTGCACCGAGTGTGAACGCACCGGCGGCCACCAGCGGGAAGGCGATGGCGAGGAGTGCAACGGACGGCCTGCGAAGGACACTGGATACGCGCATAGTGTCCCTGAGGCTAACCGTCTCGACAGGTCGTCTCGACCACGAAGAGCCGGTGAAACGGGTGAAAAGCCGGTGCGACCTGGCAGTTTAAGAGTCCTATGAGATTCGGACGCCGTCAGCGGTTCCGCGGCAGCAGATCCCACACGTGCTGAGTCTCGTTGACCGACGCAACCGATCGATTTCCGTTGCGCGCGTACAGAATCCGAGTGATCGAGCAGTAGTCGATCGGGAAGCCGAGCACCTTCGGCGTGCCGAGGATGTGTTGCAGCAGGATGTTGACGACGCCGCCGTGCGCGAAGACGACGACGGTATCGCTGTGTTCGACGCCGTCGACCGCGTCCGCGATCCCGTCGAGCACACGCGCCCGGAAGGCTGCCTCGTCGACCTGTTCGGGCAGGTGCCCGGCCTTGATCCGCTCGAAGGCGTCGCGGAACTCGGTGCGCGCGGCTTCGATCGGGATGTAGCCGGCGAAGTCGCGGTCGTACTCGGCGATGCGCTCGTCGGACTCCAGCGACAAGCCGAGCTCGGCGGCAAGCACGGTTCCGGTCTGCACCGCGCGCAGCTGCGTGCTGGCGACGGTCTTCGCGATCGGAAAGCGGGCCAACGCACCTGGAACTCGTTTCGCCTGCTCGTGGCCGAGTTCGTCGAGCGGTGGGTCGGCCGACACCTCGGACCGTTGCGGGAGTGCGTGGCGCACGAGGATCAGCTGCACTGCTCTACCTAACCACGAGGCTTCTGCCGCTTCGGATCACCATCGTCCGAAAAGCCTGGACCTGACGCGCGAGCTGACGCGTCGGCCACACGATGCCGATGCGTCGTCGAGCAGACAGGTCGTCGATGCGGACCTCGACGGTCTCGGGACCCTGCCCACGCAGGCGCGGCAGAATGCTGACCCCGAGGCCGGCACCGACGAGACCGCGCACGGTGTGGATGTCCTGGCCCTCGAACGCGATGTCCGGGGTGATGCCCGACTCCGCCCACAGGTCCTCGCAGATCGAGCGCATGCCGAATCCATGGCCCATCGCGACGTAACTTTCCTCGGCGGTGTCGGTCAGATTCACCGATTTCCGACGCGCGAGCCGGTGATCGGCGGGCACGACCAGCACGAGCCTCTCCTCGTACAGCTGGAACGAGTTGTCCTCGGTGTGCTCGGCGCTGAGCGACACGAACGCGACGTCGGCAGACCCGTCGTCGAGACGGTCGAGGCATCGTGTGCGCGCGCCCTGATCGAGCGCGAATGTGACGGCCGGATGGTCGGCGCGGAATCGCTTGATCAGCGCGGGCACGACGTCCTCGCCGAGCGTGTTCTGGAAGCTGATCGAGATCCGGCCACGTGCACGGGCGTCGTGCTCGCTCATCGCGTCGAGACCGGCTTCGAGGTCGGCGACGGCTCGTTCGAGGTACGGAACCAGGATGCGCCCCGTCGTCGTCAGCGAGATTCCTCGACCCTTCCGCTCGACGATGTCGACCCCGAGAATCGCCGACGCTCTCGCCATCTGACGGCTGACCGTCGGCTGCGGAACGCCGAGCACGTGCGACGCCTCGGTGATGTGCTCGGTATCGGCGACGGCCAGGATCGTCGGAATGAGCGGGAGCAATGCTTCTGCCTCGTCGCGCATAGAGCCAATGATATCGCCGACGCATTAAATGCGGTGCCGTCATGCATTGGACGTATGTTCCCCACGACTTCTAACGTCGAAGCAATGAGTGCATCGGTCAGTGAAGTCCAGCGGGATGGCTGGGAGGGGCATCCGCGGGGATCGCGCGAGTACAAGAGACTCGTCGCCGCGCTGTTGTTCGCCGGCATCGCGACGTTCGCTCAGCTGTACTCGGTGCAGGGCATCCTGCCGCTCATCGCGTCGAACCTGCAGATCACGCCGTCGCAGTCGTCGCTCGCGGTCGGGTTGGCGACCGTCGGCGTCGCCGTGTCGGTCCTGCCGTGGTCGATCGTCGCCGACCGCATCGGACGCGTCCGTGCCATGTCGGTCTCCATCGTCGTCGCGACCGTGTTGGGACTCGTCGTTCCGCTGTCCGGTTCGCTGCCGATGCTGCTGTCGATACGTTTCTTCGAGGGAGCGGCACTCGGCGGACTGCCTGCGATCGCCATCGCCTACCTGAGCGAGGAGGTCCACCGCAGCCACACCGCGCTCGCTGCCGCGACCTACGTCTCGGGCACGACGCTCGGTGGGCTGCTCGGACGCATCGTCGCGGGGCCGGTCGCCGAATTCACGAACTGGCGTGTCGGGACGTTGACCGTGTCGATCATCGCGGCCGTTGCCGCAGGACTCTTCCTGTTTCTGGCCCCCACGCCGCGACGGTTCTTCGGTGGCACGTCCGACGGGCCGTCACTCGGGGCACGGCTGTGGGCGAACCTGCGCGAACCGAGCATGCTCGCGCTGTACTCGCAGGGCTTCCTGCTGATGGGCGGGTTCGTCGCGATCTACAACTTCCTCGGTTTCCGCCTCGAAAGTGCGCAGTTCGGTCTGCCGCAGTCGCTGATCAGCCTGATCTTCGTCGCGTACCTGAGCGGCACGGTGTCGTCACGAGTCGCCGGGCAGTTGGCCGTCAAGCATGGCCGTGGTCCGGTACTCGCGGGGTCGACGGCCGTCATGATCGCCGGTGTCGCGCTGACGATCAGCAGCAATCTGATCGTCATTCTGGTCGGACTCGTCATCCTGACCGTCGGATTCTTCGCCGCCCACGCGATCGCGTCGGGCTGGACGGGTCAACGCGCGACGGTCGGCCGCGCTCAGGCCACGTCGCTGTACAACCTCTTCTACTACGGCGGCTCGTCCCTCGTCGGCTGGGTCGGCGGCGTCGTCTACCAGCAGTTCGGCTGGACGGCGATGGCTGTGTTCGTCGCGAGTCTTGCGGTCGCCGCGGCTGCCGCTGCGCGGCTCGTGCGCGGATAGTCGGGCCAGGGTGCAACTATCCGCGCAGTGATACTGGAATGGTTCGTCGATGCAGTGGTTTGACTCGTTTCCGCGCTGACGCCGATGGCTGTCTTTCCCGTGATGTGTCGGCTGCTGCATCGATGGACACCTGAAGCACACGCGACCGGT
>NZ_QGNK01000060.1:0-538 GCF_003336925.1 Rhodococcus sp. Eu-32
CGCTGGCGTCCCCTAGGGGATTCGAACCCCTGTTACCGCCGTGAAAGGGCGGTGTCATGGGCCTCTAGACGAAGGGGACGTATCAGTCTGCTTCGCAAGACGCCTTGCTATTTACTTTTCATCAGACAATCTGTGTGAGCACTGCAAAGAACAGTTCTTTAAGGTAAGGAGGTGATCCAACCGCAGGTTCCCCTACGGTTACCTTGTTACGACTTCACCCCAGTCATGAATCACAAAGTGGTAAGCGCCCTCCCGAAGGTTAAGCTACCTACTTCTTTTGCAACCCACTCCCATGGTGTGACGGGCGGTGTGTACAAGGCCCGGGAACGTATTCACCGTGGCATTCTGATCCACGATTACTAGCGATTCCGACTTCATGGAGTCGAGTTGCAGACTCCAATCCGGACTACGACGCACTTTATGAGGTCCGCTTGCTCTCGCGAGGTCGCTTCTCTTTGTATGCGCCATTGTAGCACGTGTGTAGCCCTGGTCGTAAGGGCCATGATGACTTGACGTCATCCCCACCTTCCTCCAGTTT
>NZ_QGNK01000061.1:0-527 GCF_003336925.1 Rhodococcus sp. Eu-32
GCTATGCGCGAGCTGCCCTACGGGTGGCTGCAGTGGGGAATATTGGACAATGGGGGCAACCCTGATCCAGCAATGCCGCGTGAGTGAAGAAGGCCTTCGGGTTGTAAAGCTCTTTCGACGGGGACGATGATGACGGTACCCGTAGAAGAAGCCCCGGCTAACTTCGTGCCAGCAGCCGCGGTAATACGAAGGGGGCTAGCGTTATTCGGAATTACTGGGCGTAAAGCGCACGTAGGCGGCTTTGTAAGTAAGAGGTGAAAGCCCAGAGCTCAACTCTGGAATTGCCTTTTAGACTGCATCGCTTGAATCATGGAGAGGTCAGTGGAATTCCCAGTGTAGAGGTGAAATTCGTAGATATTGGGAAGAACACCGGTGGCGAAGGCGGCTAACTGGTCATTACTGACGCTGAGGCGCGAAAGCGTGGGGAGCAAACAGGCTTAGATACCCCAGTAGTCAAGTGAGCTTCTCATGCGCATATGACTACAGGGGTATCTAATCCTGCAGCCTCCCGTAGGATATGCGCATGG
>NZ_QGNK01000062.1:0-524 GCF_003336925.1 Rhodococcus sp. Eu-32
ACGTCCGGACGTAGGTGATATCGACCACCCACAATCGATTCGGTTGTGTTGCAACGAAATTACGTTTCACACTGTCCCGCGGCCGCACCCCAGCAGGGTCGGGTCGGGTGGTGAACACCTTCTTCGAGCGTTGCGCACCGCGCACCCCGGCGCAGCGCATCAACCGGCGCGTCTGTTCACGGCCGACCCGAACGCCCCGGCGGCTCAGCTCTGCGTGCATCTTCTTGACTCCGTACACCGAGTAATTGTTCTCGTGCACGGTCTTCACCAGTGGCACCAGTTCGCCGTCGCGGATTGAACGGGCCGATGCAACACGGCTTTTCGCTGCACGGTAGCCTCGCGAGGTAAGGAAGACCACACCCGCCGCCCGCAGAGCGCGACAGATGAACGAGGGTCTCGAAACGATCGCGGTACGCGTCGATGAACGCGATCATCTCGTCGTGGTCCGGTCGAGTTCCGAGGCGAAAAACGCGCTCGCCGATTTCAGTAGCTCGTTCGTTCGCTCGAGTTCGGCGACCCGCTTC
>NZ_QGNK01000063.1:0-524 GCF_003336925.1 Rhodococcus sp. Eu-32
ACGTCCGGACGTAGGTGATATCGACCACCCACAATCGATTCGGTTGTGTTGCAACGAAATTACGTTTCACACTGTCCCGCGGCCGCACCCCAGCAGGGTCGGGTCGGGTGGTGAACACCTTCTTCGAACGTTGCACACCGCGCACCCCGGCGCAGCGCATCAACCGGCGCGTCTGTTCACGGCCGACCCGAACACCCCGGCGGGTCAGCTCTGCGTGCATCTTCTTGACTGGCGTACACCGAGTAATTGTTCTCGTGCACGGTCTTCACCAATGGCACCAGTTCGCCGTCGCGGATTGAACGTGCCGATGCAACACGGCTTTTCGCTGCACGGTAGCCTCGCGAGGTAAGGAAGACCACACCCGCCGCCCGCAGAGCGCGACAGATGAACTCGACCCCGAAACGATCGCGGTACGCGTCGATGAACGCGATCATCTCGTCGTGGTCCGGTCGAGTTCCGAGGCGAAAAACGCGCTCGCCGATTTCAGTAGCTCGTTCGTTCGCTCGAGTTCGGCGACCCGCTTC
>NZ_QGNK01000064.1:0-523 GCF_003336925.1 Rhodococcus sp. Eu-32
TAATTGAGATTTTTAACGGCTGCTTTGCCGAAGAATTTAATACCCGTCTGATTAAAGGCGACGACGAACCGATCTATCTTCCTGCTGACGCGCAGGTACCGTACCACCGTATCGTCTTTGCGCATGGGTTTTACGCCAGCGCGCTGCATGAGATTTCTCACTGGTGTATCGCCGGTAAGGCGCGCCGCGAACTGGTTGACTTTGGTTACTGGTACTGCCCGGACGGACGCGACGCGCAGACCCAAAGTCAATTCGAAGACGTTGAGGTGAAGCCACAGGCTTTCGACTGGTTGTTTTGCGTGGCGGCGGGGTATCCCTTTAACGTCAGTTGCGACAATCTGGAAGGCGATATTGAACCGGATCGCGTGGCGTTTCAGCGCCGGGTTCATGCGCAGGTAATGGCGTATCTGGAGCAGGGCATTCCTGAACGTCCGGCCCGCTTCATCAAAGCGCTACAGAATTACTATCACACGCCCGAACTTAAGGCGGAACAGTTCCCGTGGCCGGAAGCGCTTAATTAAGC
>NZ_QGNK01000065.1:0-516 GCF_003336925.1 Rhodococcus sp. Eu-32
GTAACCCATACCCGGTTGGGTTCGTCCGCCCGGAACTGCCGGTTCAGTAGATCTCCCGCCCGGACACCGTCCGCGGAACGAATGGTGGTTCTGATGCCCTTCGCTCGCCGAACACCATTGAGCGACAACAACTTCATTGCACGATCCACCGAACCGTACGAGACACCTGGGGTGACTGTTCGGTCCAGATGAGCGCGCATCTTCACCCGCCCGTACAAGCCCTCCGGGTTCATCCGGCGCCGACCGTCGGTGTCGGTGCGCCAGGCGGCATCGCGAACGGCATCGACGACGTGGGCGTCGGATACGGTGCGCGCAGCGGGTTTGCGTGTCCGCCATGCTCGGTAGGTTCTCGCGGCGATCTGACACCCCTGATCACGTAGGGTCCGGCAGACCGACTCGACCGCAAAACCATTGGCGCGCAACGAATCTATGAACGCTATGATCATCGATTGCGGGGGTCGAGTTCCCCCGCGAAGAAAGTCGTCGCCGCTTTCAAGATCGCGACGTCCTCGCGTA
>NZ_QGNK01000066.1:0-516 GCF_003336925.1 Rhodococcus sp. Eu-32
TGCCATCACTACCGGTCATCTCTGCTAACGTTTGTCCACCGATAGAATCAATGGCGACAGGCGTCGTATTAAAGGTATCGATAGTAAAGTTTAGCGTTTTCGAGGTAGCCGTGTTGCCTGCTTTATCGGTGATAACATAATAAATGCTATGGGAACCATCGCCCAACGGTGACTCAGGTCGATAAACTTGATTTCTGTCGGTCACCGTGATCGTATCGACTAGCACTCCATCAATGAAAATCTGAACACTCTGGTTCATTTCTCCAAAAATACTAAACGTAGGCCGGGTCTGACTCGTTATACTATCATTACTGAAAATACCATTATCAGAACCTGCCACCGTAGCAGGATTATCGATAAACGTACTGGTATCTATCGTGACGAGTATGCGAGGCGATTCTGCCGTATTACCTGCCGGGTCTTCGGCAACCACACGGATAGAATATTCACCATCTTTTAACGCATTATCAAACTGATAGGACCAGGTTCCATCTTCAAGCACAAGAACATTTGCCA
>NZ_QGNK01000067.1:0-495 GCF_003336925.1 Rhodococcus sp. Eu-32
CTCAAGGACATGAACCATGAGCTCTACAACGACGAGCCCTTCGTCAAAGGATTCTCAGCTCGGCTTACGCATCTCATATCTTCGGCCGTTTTCTAGGTCGGTACCGCAAGTGGCTAAGACTATCCCATCAAATAAGCTGGACATCAATTCCGCTATGAAGCTGGACGTTGATGCCGCACACAGTCTGTTGGAGATCGCGGGGTACAGGGCGATCGGTATCGACACCGGGTACGGGGTACTGATCACGCCGGACAACATAGGACATGCCATCCCTACGATCCAACACCCTGACTATTATGAAGTGCCGCCGCTGTTCGTAGCGGTGGCTATGTACCTGAGACTGCAGGAGGAAAACAAATGAAGAAACCCGCATGGAGCCACAGCTCCTTGAAAGACTTTGAGGGCTGCAACCGGCGCTACCACCAAGTGCGCGTGCTCAAGAAGTATCCGTTCCAAGAGTCCGAGGCCACACGCTACGGCAACATGGTGCACGAA
>NZ_QGNK01000068.1:0-490 GCF_003336925.1 Rhodococcus sp. Eu-32
ATACAAGGTCTTGACTACCGGGGTATCTAATCCTGTTTGCTCCCCACGCTTTCGTGCCTCAGTGTCAGTGTTGGTCCAGGTAGCTGCCTTCGCCATGGATGTTCCTCCTGATCTCTACGCATTTCACTGCTACACCAGGAATTCCGCTACCCTCTACCACACTCTAGTCGCCCAGTATCCACTGCAGTTCCCAGGTTGAGCCCAGGGCTTTCACAACGGACTTAAACGACCACCTACGCACGCTTTACGCCCAGTAATTCCGAGTAACGCTTGCACCCTTCGTATTACCGCGGCTGCTGGCACGAAGTTAGCCGGTGCTTATTCTTTAGGTACCGTCATCCCAACCGGGTATTAGCCAGCTTTTCTTTCCCAACAAAAGAGCTTTACAACCCGAAGGCCTTCTTCACTCACGCGGCATTGCTGGATCAGGGTTGCCCCCATTGTCCAAAATTCCCCACTGCAGCCCCCCGTAGGGCAGCTCGCGCATAGC
>NZ_QGNK01000069.1:0-491 GCF_003336925.1 Rhodococcus sp. Eu-32
GAAAGTAGCCTATCCTACGGGGGGCTGCAGTGGGGAATATTGCACAATGGGCGCAAGCCTGATGCAGCCATGCCGCGTGTGTGAAGAAGGCCTTCGGGTTGTAAAGCACTTTCAGCGGGGAGGAAGGCGTTAAGGTTAATAACCTTGGCGATTGACGTTACCCGCAGAAGAAGCACCGGCTAACTCCGTGCCAGCAGCCGCGGTAATACGGAGGGTGCAAGCGTTAATCGGAATTACTGGGCGTAAAGCGCACGCAGGCGGTCTGTCAAGTCGGATGTGAAATCCCCGGGCTCAACCTGGGAACTGCATTCGAAACTGGCAGGCTAGAGTCTTGTAGAGGGGGGTAGAATTCCAGGTGTAGCGGTGAAATGCGTAGAGATCTGGAGGAATACCGGTGGCGAAGGCGGCCCCCTGGACAAAGACTGACGCTCAGGTGCGAAAGCGTGGGGAGCAAACAGGCTTAGATACCCCAGTAGTCAAGCAACTCTATG